>JAIXVH010000125.1 GCA_027483125.1 Acetobacteraceae bacterium
ACCGTCACCTCGATCCGCCCGCCGCTGCGCTGGCCCACCAGGTCGCGCAGGATTGCCTGATCGACGCGGGTGAATTGCGGCATGGTGGGCACCGGCTGCGTGACCGCAACGACGGGCACGCGCGGGCCTGCAGGCAGGCTGGCGGGCACTTGTGCGAGCGCGGGCACAGCCAGTGCGCAAGCGGCCAGAAGCATCGATCGGAACATGCGGTTCACCTCCTCGGGCGTGGTTCTTGTGCGGGCAGCATGGCACGGAATCGCGCGCGGTCCAGCGGGATGATCTGGCGGATCGGCAAGGAAACGGCCAGATTGCGGGCAAGGGAGGAACCATCATGCCCACACGTCGCGCAATCCTGGCCAGTGCGCTGGCCACGCCCGCGCTCGCGCAGCCCTGGCAACCTGACCGGCCGATCCGGCTGATCGTGCCCTTCGCGCCCGGCGGCAATGCCGATGTGGTCGGCCGCATGGTGGCCGAGCGCATGACCGCGCGCCTGGGTCAGCCCATGGTGGTGGAGAACCGCGCCGGCGCGGGCGGTTCCGTCGGCGCCGAGGCTGCGGCGCGTGCGCGTCCCGATGGCTACACGCTGATGGTCGGCTCCAACGGGCCGCTGACCGTGAACCCCGCCTTGCAGGCACGGCTGCCCTATGACCCGGCCGCGGATTTCGTGCCGATCGGCATGGCCATGCGCGTGCCCTTGGCTTTGTGCGTGGGCGCTGCGCAGCCGCAGCGCAGCGGCGCCGAATTGCTGGCAGCGGCCCGTGCGCGGCCCGGTGCGATCGGGCTCGGCTCCTCGGGCAATGGCAGTACCACGCATCTGGCCATCGCCGCGCTGAATGCAGCCGCCGGCGTGGAGTTCCTGCATGTGCCCTATCGCAGCGGCGGGGCGATCCTGCCGGACATGATCGCGGGCACGGTGCACGGCGCGATGACCGAAATCTCCATTCCGCTGGCACTGGCGCGCGAGGGGCGCATCCGCATGCTGGCCGTCACCGCGCCCGCCCGCAGCGCCGTGGCCCCCGATGTGCCGACCATGGCCGAGGCCGGGCTGCCGCCCATCCATATGGCGAGCTTCGTGGGCCTCGTCGCACCCGCCGGCACGCCCGCGCCGGTGCTGGCGCGGCTGGAGGAGGCAATGGCCGCGACCATCGCCGACGAAGCCTTGCGCGCGCGCTTCCTGGAGATGGGCGGGGAGGGCGCCGATGCCGCGCTGTCGCGTGGCGCTGGCTTTGCCGCCTTCCTGCGCGCGGAAGCGCAGGCGATGCGCGATGCGGCGCGGGTGGCGGGGTTGCAGCCGGGGTGAGGTTGTGCGGGTTGCTTGGGGAAAGGCGCTGCCTTTCCCCAGGTCAGCCAGCGCAACCTCCCCGCTCAGCGCGCCGGCACCACGCTCAACGCCATCGTGCGCTCGTCATTGCGCGGCGTCACCACGAAGCCGCGCCGTGCGGCCCAGATATTCACCTGGTGGTGCAGCGGGATGATGGCCAGGTCGCGCATCGCGATGCGGATGGCGCGCTGGTAGATCGGGCCGCGCTCTTCCACGGTCATGCTGCGCAGCGCCTGGTCGAGCAGGCTGTCCACCTCCGGATTCGCGTAGAAGCTGCGGTTCACAGCACCCCAGCCGCGCCGCGCATCGGTGCTGGCGATCAGGCCTTGCAGCGGGCTGTCGGGCTCGCCGGTGCCGGTGCCCCAGCCGAGCAGCCCCACGCTGAATTCATGGCGCGCGGCGCGGTTGAAGAAGGTCGATGAGGGCTGCGCCTCGACGCGCACGCGCAGGCCAATGCGCGTCCAGCCCTGCGCGATGGCCTGCAGCACCTGGTCGTCATTGACGTAGCGATCATTCGGGCCGGCGAGGATGATCTGGAAGCCTTGCGGGAAGCCCGCTTCGGCCAGCAGGCGGCGCGCCGCTTCTGGGTCGAAGGGGTCGGCGCGGGTCTCGGGGTCATGGCCGATGGAGCCGGCCGGCAGCAATTGACCCGAGACGACGGCCTGGCCGCTCATCACCGAACGCACGATGCCCTCCCGGTTGATCCCGAGCGAGAGCGCACGGCGGACGCGAATGTCGCGCAGCGGGTTGGGGATCGGGTTGCCGGCCAGGTCGGTGATGCCCGGCGTCGTCTCGCGCCCCTGGTCGGCGAAGAGGTAGATGTTGCGCACGCCCGGGGTGGACACCACCGCCAGCGCCGGGTCGCGCTGCAGCAGCGCGATGTCGCCGGTGGGCACCTGGTCGATCACATCCACATCGCCCGCGCGCAGGGCGGCCACGCGTGCGGCGGTGTTGGTGATTAGGCGGAAGGTCACGCGATCCCAGGGCGCGCGCGGGCCGTCATATTCGGCGTTGCGCACCAGGTCGAAGCGGCTGCCCGGCTGCCAGCCGGCGAAGCGATAGGGGCCGGTGCCGATCGCCGCGCGGCCATTGTTGAAATCGGCCGTTGGTGCGTCGCGCATGGAAGCCGGTGTCAGCATCAGCCCGGCCATCTGGTTGGGCAGCAGCGGGTGCGGGCCGTCGGTGCGGATGATGATGCGCGAGCTGCCGTCGGCCTCGAAGGACAGCACGCGGCGGGTGTAGATGGTGAAGCGGCCGGGGCTGTTGGGCACATTGGCGACGCGATGCGCACTCGCCGTCACATCGGCCGCGGTGAAGGGCGTGCCGTCATGCCAGCGCGCGCCGGGGCGCAGGGTGAATTCCCAACTTGTCGCATCCAGCGGCCGCCAGGAGGTGGCCAGTTCCGGCACCAGGCGCAGCTGTTCATCCTGGCCGACCAACGCCTCGAAGATGTGCTGGTGCACCGCCACATTGCTGGTCAGGGCGTGGAAATGCGGATCGACCGAGGTCACGGCCGCGCCATAGCCGATGCGCAATTCCTGCGCCTGCGTGGCTGTGGTGGCGAACAGAATGGCCGCGAAGACTGCATGGCGCATGGGCCTGTCCTTCCTGGTGCCGGTGCGGCAGCCTAAGATTGCAGCGGCGCAGCGCACAAGGATGCAGATGCAGGACGTGGTGGTGATCTCGGGTGGCATGGTCGTGACGATGGACGCGCAGCGGCGCGTGCTGGATCGCGCCGATCTGCTGGTGGAGCGCGGCCGCATCGCCGCCATCGGTGAAGTGGCGGTGCCGCCCGGCGCGCAGCGGATCGATGCATCCGGCATGATCGTGCTGCCCGGGCTGATCGACGCGCATGCCCATGCCGGCCACAGCCTGGTGAAGACGCTGGGCGGCGGCGATTCCGCGCGCTGGACCGAAGCGGTGGAGGAGATCTATCCGCGCGGCACCACCACCGGCTTCTGGGCCGCCGATGGCGCGCTGGCGGCGCTGGAACGCCTGAAGGCGGGCATCACCACCGGGCTTGCGGTGTTCGGCGCCTATGGCTCGCGCACCGATGCGCCGGATTATGCGCAGGCGCATGCGGCGGCCTATCGGCGTGTGGGTGTGCGGCTGGTGATCTGCCCCGGTGTCTCGCCGCCGCCCTATCCCAACCGTTTTGCGCGCTGGGATGGCGATGCCGCGACGCCGCTGGCGATCACCCTCGATGACCAGCTGCGCGTCTGCGAGGCCCTGGTCGCCACGCTGCATGGTGCCGCCGATGCCATGACGCATGTGATGCTGGCCGCCCCCGTGGCCTTCCCCGGCCGGCCGGGTGTGACGGCGGAATTGCTGGCCGGTTATGCCGATGCGGCGATCAGCACGCGCGCATTGTCGCGCAGCCTGGGCGTGGGCTTCACGCAGGATGGGCATCGCGCCGGCACGGTGCGGGTGGCGGCCGAACAGGGGCTGCTGGGCCCCGATGCGCTGCTGTCGCACTGCATCGATATCGACGCCGAGGAACAGGCCGCGATCATCGCCAGTGGCGCCAAGGTCGCGCACAACCCATCGGCGAATTTCTCCATCCTGGGCCGCTGCCCGGCGATCGAATTGATGGCCGCGGGCGGCACGGTGGCGATCTGCTCCGACGGCACGGCGCCCGACCGCCCCTTCGACCTGTTCCGCCATATGCAGCAGGCCATGCACTACCACCGCCGCCACTTCCGCGATGCGCAGGTGCTGCCGCCGGGCAAGGCGCTGGAGATGGTGACGATCGACGCCGCGCGCGCGCTGGGGCTGGAGGCCGAGATCGGCAGCCTGGAAGCCGGCAAGCGCGCCGATATCGTGCTGGTCGACATGCAGAAGCCGCATCTCTTCCCGCCCGACATGCCGCTCTACCGCCTGGTTTGCTTCGCCAATGCGGCGGATGTGGACACGGTGCTGGTGGAGGGGCGCGTCGTGATGTCCGGCCGGGCGGTGCCGCATGTCGACCAGCGCGCGGTGCTGGCCGATGCGGCGCGCGAGATCACGGCCGCCATTGCCCGCAGCGGCATGCAGCGCATGAGCGCGATGCCCGAGGGCTTCTGGCGCCGCACCCGCTACGGCGCATGAGCGGCCAGCTGCCACTGCCGCTGCCCGCCACGGCGTCCTTCGCGGCCGGGGACTTCATCGCCGATCTGTCGAACGAGGGCGCGCGCCGCTGGCTGGCGCAGCCGGCCAGCTGGCCTGATTCGCGCCTGGCGCTGCATGGCCCGGAGGGTGTCGGCAAGACGCATCTGCTGCGCATGACGGCCGCCGCGCGCGGCTGGGCGGTGAGCGATGGCGCGGCGCTGTCTGGCCTGCCGGAACTGCCGGCGCGGGGGTGGGTGATCGATGATGCCGATGCCGCGCCCGAGCCCAGCGCATTGCTGCATGCGATGAATGCCGCGCGCGAGGCACGCCTGCCGCTGCTGCTGGCCGCGCGCGCCCCACCGGCGCGCTGGGGCTTCGCATTGCCGGACCTGGTCAGCCGGCTGCGCGCCACCACGGCCGTGGCGGTCGAGGAACCGGGCGATGGCCTTCTGCGGGCATTGCTGGCCAAGCTGCTGGCCGACCGGCAGATCGCGCTGCGCGCGGAATTGCAGGCGCGCATCATCACCCAGCTGCCGCGCCGCGCGGGCGCCATCGCGGGCTTTGTCGCGCGGCTTGATGCCGTCTCGCTCGCGGCAGGCAAGCTCAACCAGGCCACGGTGCAATCGCTGCTTCGTGACATTTCCATGGATGAGGTGCCGCCTGCGGCCGGCTTGGGTTAGACTGTGACCATGCCCGACACGGTCACCCCCGATCTCGCCGCGCTGCCGCGCTTCATCAACCGGGAAATCTCCTGGTTGGACTTCAACACACGCGTGCTGGAGGAGGCGGAGAACCCGAACCATCCGCTGTTGGAGCGGCTGCGCTTCGTCGCCATTTCAGGCTCCAACCTCGATGAATTCTATTCGGTGCGCGTGGCGGGCCTGGTGGGCCAGGCGCGCGCCGGCGTGGGCAGCCTCAGCCATGATGGGCTGACGCCCGCGCAGCAGCTGGTGAACATTCACGCCCATAGCCAACAGCTGATCGAGCAGCAGCAGGTGGCCTGGCGCGAATTGCGCGGGCTGCTCTCCGCGGCCGGGCTGCATGTGGCGGAGGCCGAGGAATTGTCGCCCGCCGATCTGCGCTGGCTGGAACAGCATTTCCTGGACCGCATCTTCCCGGTGCTGACCCCGCTGGCCGTGGACCCCGCGCACCCCTTCCCCTTCCTGCCCAACCTCTCGCTGAGCATGGCGCTGAAGCTGGTGCGCGAGGAGGATGGCGGCATGATGCGCGCGCTGGTGCCGCTGCCCAGCCAGATCGAGCGCTTCATCCGCCTGCCCGCCGATGAGGGCGCGCGCATCCGTTTCATCAGCCTCGAGGAGACGGTGGGGCTGTTCCTGCACCGCCTCTTCCCCGGCTTCATCCCCGCCGAACGCGGGTTGTTCCGCCTGATCCGCGACACCGATGTCGAGTTCGAGGAAGAGGCCGAGGACCTGGTCCGCTCCTACGAGACCGCGCTGAAGCGCCGCCGCCGCGGCCGCGCCATTCGCCTGGCCGTCGATCTGCGCATGCCCGCCGACATGACCGCCTTCGTGGCCGAGGAGATGGATGCCGACCCGGCCGCGATCTTCATCGTGGACGGGCTGCTCGGCGTGACGGACCTGACGGCGCTGATCGTGCCCGACCGGCCCGACCTGCTGTTCACGCCCTACACGCCGCGCTTCCCCGAGCGCATCCTGGATTTCGGCGGTGATTGCTTCGCCGCGATCCGCGCCAAGGACATCGTGGTCCACCACCCCTATGAATCCTTCGATGTGGTGGTGCAGTTCCTGCGGCAAGCCGCGCGCGACCCGGCCGTGGTCGCGATCAAGCAGACGCTCTATCGCACCAGCCGCGACAGCCCGATCGCGCGCGCACTGATCGAGGCGGCGGAAGCCGGCAAATCCGTCACCGCCATGGTCGAGCTGAAGGCGCGCTTCGATGAGGAGCGCAACATCGCGCTCGCCCGCGAACTGGAGTCAGCCGGCGTGCAGGTCGTCTATGGCTTCGTCGAGTTCAAGACCCATGCCAAGGTCTCACTGGTGGTCCGCCGCGAGGGCGACAGCTTCCGCAGCTATGCGCATTTCGGCACCGGCAACTACCACCCGATCACCGCGCGCATCTACACCGATCTCTCCTTCTTCACCGCCGATCCGGCGCTGAACCGCGATGCCGCGAAGCTGTTCAACTACATGACCGGCTACGCCAAGCCCGAAGCGATGGAGCGGCTCGCCTTCAGCCCGCTGACCACGCGCCCCACCTTGCTCGGACTGATCGAGCAGGAGATCGCGCATGTGCAGGCAGGCCGGCCGGGCAGCATCTGGCTGAAGATGAATTCGCTGGTCGATGAGACG
>JAIXVH010000146.1 GCA_027483125.1 Acetobacteraceae bacterium
CTTGCGGCTGCACGCGACCAGGTAGCCCACGCCGTTCACATCCAGCACGCAGCCGCCTTCATGCACGGCATCCACACGGCCAGTCAGCGCCGCAATCATGCGCAGCCCCCACGCAGTCCGCAGATCTGAATCGGCGGCGTCATACAGCCACCATACGCGCCAGCGCCGCCCGCGTGCCGCGATGATGCGCGTGGCAGATCGCAATCGCCAGCGCATCGGCCGAATCCGCGCGCGAGATCTTCGCCCCCGGCAGCAGGCGCTTCACCATGTCCTGCACCTGTTCCTTCGCCGCATGCCCGGTGCCGACGACGGCGCGCTTGACCTCCATCGCCTGGTATTCGGCCACCGGCAGCCCTGCCATCGCCGGCGCCAATAGCGCCACGCCGCGCGCCTGGCCGAGCTTCAGCGCGGCGGCCGGGTTCTTGTTGACATAGGTATGCTCCACCGCCGCCTCATCAGGCGCCCATTCCGCCAACAATGCCGCAAGCCCGCGATAGATGATGGTCAACCGCTCAGGCAGCGGCATGTCGGCCTTGGTCGAAATCGCGCCATCCGCCACCCAGGTCAGCCGCCCGGATTGGAAGCCGATCAGCCCCCAGCCGGTATGCGTCAGCCCAGGATCGAGGCCGAGGATTCTCACGCCGAAAGCTTCTCCATCACGCTCTCATCCACCTCGAAATTCGCCGTCACCACCTGCACATCGTCATGGTCATCCAGCGCGTCGATCAGTTTCAGCACGCTGCGCGCGGCGTCCTCATCCAACGGCACGGTCAGGTTGGGCCGCCACTCCAGCTTGGCGCTTTCCGCCTCCCCGAATTTCGCTTCCAGCGCGCCCTGCACAGCGGCCAGCGCATCCGGCGCAGTCACCACCTCATGACCCTGTTCGCTGCTCGCCACATCATCCGCGCCGGCCTCGATCGCCGCTTCCAGCATCGCATCCGCATCGCCCACCGCGGCCGCGAATCGCACCACGCCGATGCGGTCGAACTGGAAGGCCACCGTCTCGCCCAGGGCACCGCCATGCTTGGCGAACATGCTGCGCAAGTCACCCGCTGTGCGGTTGCGGTTGTCGGTCAGCGCCTCGACGATCAGCGCGACACCGGCCGGGCCGCGCCCTTCATAGCGCACCTCCTGGTAGTCCTCGCCACTGCCGGCGCCGGCGGCCTTCTTGATCGCGCGCTCCACGGCGTCCTTGGACATATTGGCCAGGCGCGCCGCCACTAAAGCGGCGCGCAACCTGGGGTTATGCGCAGCCTCGGGGCTGCCGCCCTTCACCGCGACGGTGATTTCCCGCCCGATCTTGGCGAAGGCGCGGGCGCGTTTGGCGTCCTGCCCGCCCTTGCGGTGCATGATGTTCTTGAATTGCGAATGCCCGGCCATGGCCGCCCCGGATAACCCTAGAGATTGGTGGAACCTGCGCCGGTATAGCCCCCGACCAACCGCTTCGCCACAGCACAACCGGGGGCTGAAACATCTGGTCATGTGGCGCGCCAGGCGTCACATTCACCACATGGATACCATGTCGCCGCCCGACGCATTCGCCGTCAACAGCCTCGCTGCGCTCGAAGCGCTGTATGACGCGCCATCCGCGCTGGTCATGAACAAGGTCGCGCACCGGCTCGATGCCGCGACCCAAGCCTTCATCGCCGCCAGCCCATTTCTGCTGTTGGGGACGCAAGGTGCGAATGGCATCCACATCTCGCCGCGCGGCGATGCGCCGGGCTTCGTGACGGTCGCCGATGACCGGACGCTGATCCTGCCCGACCGGCGTGGCAACAACCGCATCGATGCGTTGCGCGACATCATCATCGACCCGCGTGTCTCGTTGCTGTTCCTGGTGCCAGGTGCTGGCGAGACGCTGCGGGTGCACGGCCATGCACGCATCACGACCGACCCTGCGCTGCGCGCCGCGCACGTCGCGCAAGGCAAGGAGCCACGCACGCTGCTGGTCGTCACCGTGCAGGATTTCTTCATGCAATGCGCCAAGGCGCTGATGCGCTCGCGCCTGTGGGAGGGCCGTACAAGGCCGCCCGCTCTGCCCAGCATGGGCGAACTTCTCGCCAGCCAGAAACCCGGCCGCGTTGAAGCGACCGAGGTCGATTCCAGTTACCCCGAACGCATGCGGAGCACGATGTACTGATGCGACCGATCGCCCTTCTCGCACTGATCGCATTGGCCGCGTGCGAATTGCCGCCGCCGCGCCATGCTGCCTTTTCCGACACTGTCACGGCCTATGCCGGCGCCCTGCGCGCCGAGGCCGCGCGCGCGCAGACCATGGCGCTGCCACCACCGCCGATGGCGGCGGCCACGCCGGTCCTGGCCAGCCGGCCGCGCACGCAGCGCAGCCCGCGCGATAGTGCGGGCCTGTCGTCGCAGCCCGCGCGCACCGCCACCGCGCGGCGCGCGCGCCAGGCAGTGGCCGTGGCACCCGCGCCCCGAGGCGCCGACTGCCAGCGGATGGAAACCCTGACCGGCCTGGCGCGCGAGCATTGCGCAGCGGTCCGCCATGGCCAGGTGGTTGAACTCGCCTGGCGCCATGCCGAAGCGATGGCCGTTTATGTGGCGGCCATCCGCGAATTGGCGTCGCGCTTCGATGCCGGAATCCCGGCGGAGCGCCTCGAGGAATTGCGTGACGCCACCTATGACGCCGGCGCACGCCTGCGCGCCGCCGCCGATTTCCCCGAGGACCAGCTGGACCCCTTCCGCCCGGTGCCGGTGCAGATGGGGCTGCGTCAGGCCTTCATGACCGAGATGGGCATGCATGGCTGGCGCCTGCGCCAGCAATTCCAGATTCAGGCCGAGGCGCTGCAATCGCTGGAAGACATGCCGATGGTCGGCACGGAAGAACGCATGGTGCGGCTGCGCTGGGCGATCGCGTATCTGCGCTCCGCCTTCGAGGTGATGACCACCAGCGACCGTGACGCGAATGCGGAAATCAGCCAGGCCCGCCGCGCCTTGGGCCTATAGGCGGCGCCCGCGCCAGCGCTGGATTTTCCGGCCAGTCATGCCTGGGGTAGCGGCCGCGCATGTCCTTGCGCGCATCCAGCCAGCCACCGCTCCAGAAGCCCGCGAGATCAGCGGTGATGGCGATCGGCCGCCCGGCCGGTGACAGCAGCGCGACATGCAGCGGCACGCGCCCTTCGGCCAGCGCCGGCATGCGCGTGACACCGTAGAGATGCTGCGCGCGCGCCTCCATGCGCGGCGTGTCTCCGGTGTAGTCCACCGCGGCGGAACGGCCCTGCGGCAGGTCGATTCGCGTCGGCAATTGCGCATCGAGCACGCGGCGCTGCGCGTGCGGCAGCATGCCCTGCAGCAAAGCATGCATGTCCAGCGTGCGCAGTTCCGCGATCTTGTTCAGCCCGTGCAGATGGGGCGCGAGCACGGCGCCGCTCAGCACCACATCGGGCCATGCTTCGCCCTCGATGCGGCGCATGATCGCGATACGCGCCTGCAATTGTCGCGCCGCATCGGACCAGTTGAGGTCCCGGAAATCCCGCGCGGATGCGGCGGCCGCCAGGGCTTCGGCCACGGCTTCGGGCGCCGGTGCGGTGGCGGGGAGATCCTCCAGCAGCAGCGGGCCGAAATAGCGCCGGCGGCGCGCGGACACGATGCCGCTGCGCGCGTCGAACACCGCGCCCTCCTGCCAGTGCAGCCGCTCGGGGAAGCGCGCTTCGAGATTCGCCAGGTCCAGCGGCGCGGCCATGCGGATGCGGGCTTCCGTGCCGGACAGCTCCAGTTCCGCCACCGCCAGCAAGGGCGCGCGGCGCAGCGGGTCGGTGGCCAGGCAGCGCGCGCCAGGGCCGCTTTCGCCCCCGATTCCGGCCAGGCGGAATGCCCCTTCGATCGCACCGCGCCGGGCGGCGATGCGGTCGGGGAAGCCGGCGGCCAGCAATGGGCCGGCCTCGCCGCCTGGCAGGGCGCGGGGATTCAGTCCCAGGCGACGGCGATGCTGCTCCGCCGCGCGACGGATGCGTGAGAGCGTGGCACGATCCGCCGCGGCATGGTCGGCGCCGTGCAGCAGAGCGATGCGCTCGCCGATATCGGCATGCGCTTCCCGATCGCGGATCGGGTCGCGCTCTTCCAGCAGGGCGGCGAGGTCGGCTGCGAGTGCGCGCTCCCCCTCATCGCGCGCCGCCAGCATCATGCGTGCGAAGCGCGGATGTGTGCCGAGCCGCGCCATGCGCCGGCCGAGATCGGTGATGCGCCCTCCGGCATCCAGCGCATCCAGTGCCTGCAGCAGCGCGCGGGCGGCGGCCAGCGTGCCGGTGGGCGGCTGGTCCAGCAATGAAAGCTCGGTCGGCTGTGCGCCCCAGGCCGCGCAATCCAGCGCGAAGGAGGCCAGTTCCGCCTCCAGGATTTCGGGCTTTTCCTGCTGCGGCAGGCCGCGATGCAGCGCCTCGGTCCAGAGCCGATACGCGACACCGGGCGCCGTGCGGCCGGCGCGGCCAGCGCGTTGTTCGGCGGCCGCGCGGCTGATGCGCTGCGTGCCCAGGCGCGACAGGCCAGTGGCCGCATCCAGCCGCGGCGCCCGGCGAAAGCCGCCATCGACCACGATGCGCACGCCGGGCACGGTCAGCGATGTCTCGGCAATGCTGGTGGCCAGCACCACCTTGCGGCGCGGGCCTGGCAGCAGCGCGCGGTCCTGCTCGGCGGGCGGCAATTCGCCGTGCAAGGGCAGCACATCGGCATCGATGCCCGATAGCCGCTCGGCGGTGCGGCGGATTTCCGACCAGCCGGGCAGGAAGGCCAGCACATCGCCCGGGTCGCTGCGCAGGGCCTCGCGGATGGTGGCGGCCATGGCATCGGGCAATTCGCGCGCATCGGTCAGTTCGCGCGCGCGGTGGCGAAGCACCACCGGATAGGCGCGGCCCATGCTCTCGATCACCGGGGCGTCCAGCAGACGCGCGAAAGCGGCGCCATCCAGCGTCGCGGACATCGCCAGCAGTCGCAGTTCCGGGCGCAGGTTGCGCTGCAAATCCAGGCACAGGGCGAGTGCGAGGTCGGTGTCAAGATTGCGCTCATGCGCCTCGTCGAACAGCACGGCGGCGATGCCATCGAGGCCGGGATCGGATTGCAGGCGGCGCACCAGCAGGCCTTCGGTGATCACCTCCACGCGCATGGCGCGGCCGCCGATGCGGTCCAGGCGCGTGGCCAGGCCGATGCTCTCGCCCAGCGGTTCGCCCAGCAATTCCGCCATGCGTCGCGCGGCGGCACGGGCGGCGACGCGGCGCGGTTCCAGCACCAGGATGCGTCCCTGCGCCCAGGCCTGATCCATCAGCGCCAGCGGCACGGCGGTCGTCTTGCCGGCGCCCGGCGGCGCCACCAGCACGGCCGCGCTGCCGGTTCGCAGCGCGTCCAGCAATGCCGGCAAGGCTTCGTTGATGGGCAGGTCTGCGGGGATCATGCGTGGGTCGCGCAATACGGCAGGCGGCCGGCGCGCGCCAGCTACAGCACGCCCATCACCCGCGGCAGCCACAGCGCGATGCCTGGGAACACCACGACCAATGCCAGCGCGACGAACATCGCCAGCACCATCCAGACCACCCAGGGGATGGTGCTTTCCATGGTCACGCCGGCGATGCGGCAGGAGACCATAAGGTTCACCGCCATGGGCGGCGTGAACTGGCCGATTGCGATCTTCATCGTGAGCAACACGCCGAACCAGGTCAGATCCCAGTGGAAGGCCTGCGCGATGGGGATCAGCACCGGCAACAGGATGAGGAAGATCGACACGCCGTCGAGGAACATGCCGATCACGATCAAGGCGAGCATGAGCAGCGCGATGGTGCCATATTCGCCAAGGCCGAGATTGACGATCCATGTGGCGATGGGCTGCACGATACCAAGCGTGGATGTGGACCACGCGAAGACCGAGGCTAGCGCGATGACGATCAGGATCACCGCCGAGAGCTCGCCAGCTTCAACCAGCATTTCGTACAGGTCGCGCAGCGTCAGCGTGCGGTAGATCACGAAGCCCACGAACAGGCCGTAGAACACGGCCATCACGGCGGCTTCGGTCGGCGTGAAGGCGCCGATGCGCATGCCGCCCAGGATGACGACCGGCGCCATCAGGCCCCAGATCGCCTCGCGGAAGGTGCGCCACACCGAGAGCGCTTCATCGCGCCGCGCCTTGCCGCCGAAGCCGTTGATGAAGGAGAGGATCAGGATCGCCACGATGATCGCGACGCCGGCCAATAAGCCCGGGAACATGCCTGCCATGAAGATGGCCGGCACGGAAACACCGGGCACCAGCACGGCGTAGACGATGAAGGCGATGGAGGGCGGGATCAGGATGTCGGTCGCCGCCGCGGCGCCCACGGTCGCGGCGATGAAGGGGCGCGGGTAACCGTCCTCGGACATGCTGCGCGTGACGACCTGGCCGACTGCGGCGCTGGTGGCAGGGCCACTGCCGGAGATGCCGCCGATGACCATGGCGACCAGCACCGCGACACTGGCCAGCGCGCCGCGCCCGGCGCCGACGATGGCGCTGGCGAAGCGCACCAGGCGCAGTGCCACGCCGGTTCGGTCGAAGACGCTGCCGACCAGGACAAACATCGGGATCGCGATCAACGGGTACTTGGCGATGCCGGCATAGACGTTTGTCGGCACTGCCAGAATGGATTGGTCGGCCAACAGAATTGCGAAGGTTCCAGCCAGACCCAGCGCCACGCCGATCGGCACGCCGGCCAGCAGCAGCACCACAAAGCCGATGAAGAGAATGCCACCGATCATGCGCGCAACAGCCGTCCCAGCGCGCGCAGCATGACCGCCACCGACAGCACCGGCAGCCAGACAGTGTACCACCATTGCGGGTGGCCGAGGCCAGGTGTCAGCACCTCGAAGCGGTATTCATCCCAGGCGAGTTTCGCGCCCCAGATGGTCAGGATGCCGAACATCAGGATGACCAGCAGCATGGCGCCGATCTCGAAGGCGCGGCGTGTGGCGGGCGGGCGGCTGTC
>JAIXVH010000219.1 GCA_027483125.1 Acetobacteraceae bacterium
GGCGGCAACTGGACCGAGGGCAAGAGCGCGGTGGTGGCACTGGCCCGCATCATCCTGGCGATCCACGCCATGACCGATCTGGAGCGCGGCATCACCACCAATGTGGCGCCCATCTGGGGCGGCACCCGGCCCAACGTCATCCCGCCCGATGCCGGCTGCAAGGTGGATTTCCGCGTGGCCGAGGCCGAGCAGGCGCCCGAGGTGATCGCCGCCATCCGCGCGCTGGCCGGCGAGCATGATGGTGTGACCATCACCGTCGAAGGCGGGCTGAACCGCCCGCCCATGGTCGAAAGCGCCGATGGTTTGCGCCTGTACGAGACCGCCCGCGCCATCGCGGCCAGCCACGGCTATGACCTGCCGAAGCAGCATCGCGGCGGCGGCTCGGACGGCAATTTCACCGCCGCCATGGGCATTCCCACGCTGGATGGCCTGGGCTGCACCGGGCATGGCGCGCATGCGCCCGACGAACATATCCGCTGGCGCGACCTGGCCCCGCGTGGCGCGACCATCGCGGGATTGCTGTGCCAGCTGTGATGCGCGCAGCAGGAGCACCACCATGCCGAGCATGATCCGCGCCATGGCGGCCCTGCTCCTGCTGGCGCTGCCCACCGCCGCGCAACTGCCGGAGCCCGAACGCGCCCACGGCCTGATGGCGCATGGCGGGCCGATCCGCGCGCTGGCCACCAGCGGCGCGGGCATCGCCTCCGGCGGGCTGGACCAGAGCGTGATCTTCTGGTCCCCCGAAGGCCGCCCGGTCGCCGTCACCCGCTGGCACCAGGGCGCGGTGGAGGCCATCACCGCCATCCCCGGCGCCGGCTGGGCCAGCGCGGGCGAGGATACGCGCATCGCCATCTGGCCGGCCTCGGGCGCCGCCACGCCGGATATGGTGCTGGAAGGCCATCAGGGCCCGGTGCTGGCCCTGTCCAGCGATGGCAGCACCATCGCCTCCGGCGGCTTCGACGGCACGGTCCGCATCTGGGATGGCAGCGGCCCGCCGCAGGTCCATACCGGCCATCGCGGCGCGATCTCGGCGCTGCTGCACACGGCGCAGGGCGTGCTCTCGGGCGGGCATGACGGCACGCTGCGGCAATGGCCCGATGGCAAGCTGCTGGCCGAATTCGGCCTGGCCATCACCGCGCTGGCGGCGCTGGACGCAGAGCACATCGCACTCGCCACCGTGGATGGCGCGGTGCGCATCCTGGGCCCGCAGGGGCGCGAATTCGCCACCGCCCCGCGGCCGGTGGTCGCGCTGTCCGCGCATGGCAACCTGCTGGCCGCGGCCAGCATCGGTGGTGATGTCGGCATCTGGGATTGGCGCGCCGGCCGCCTGCTGCGCACCCTGCAAGGCCCGGGGCTGCCGGTCTGGTCGGCGGGCTTCGCGCCCGATGGCACGCTGTGGACCGGCGGCGCCGACCGGCAGATCCGCCGCTGGAATGCGACGACCGGCCGGCCGCTGTCGGAAAGCGCGGCGGTGGCGCAGGCCATCCCCGAAGGCCTCGATCCGCATGGCGCGCGCGTCTGGCGCGCCTGCCAGGCCTGCCATGCCCTGACGCCCGACGCACCGCCCATGGCAGGCCCGCATCTGCACCAGCTTTTCGGCCGGCGCATGGGCAGCATCGCGGGGTATGCGTATTCCGAACGCTTGGCCCGCGGTGACATCACCTGGACGCCGGAGACCGTCGCCGACCTCTTCACCCGCGGCCCGGATGTGGTGACACCTGGTACCCGCATGCCGGTGCAGACCGTCGGCAATGCCGAGGACATGGCCGCCCTGCTGCGCTTCCTGCAAGCCGCGACGCGGTGAACACGCCCGAGCACGATCGTCCTGGCTTGCCAAAGCCAGGGCGTGAATCGTCCTCGCGGATAGGCCTTCTGCTGGTGGTGCTGACGGCGGTGGGCTGGGGCAGCAACTGGCCCATGCTGAAGATCCTGATCGGCGAATTGCCGCCGCTGACCGCGCGCGGCACCGCCGGCATCGCGGCGGGGCTGATGCTGGCGGGCCTGGCGCTGGCCTGGGGCCAGCGGGTGGCGGTGCCGCGCGCCATCTGGTCGCGGCTGGTGCTCTCGGCCACGCTCAATGTCTGCGCCTGGATGGGCTTCGCCACGCTGGGCCTGATGTGGCTGCACGCCTCCGAAGCCGCGATCCTGGCCTATACCGCGCCGATCTGGACCGCGATCTTCGCCTGGCCGGTGCTGGGCGAGCGGCCCAACTGGCAGCGTGGGCTCGCCCTGGTGCTGGCGCTGGCCGGCGTGGGCGTGCTGTTCGGTGGCGCGCAGCTGGAACTGGGCATGGACAAGGCGCCGGGCATTATTCTGGTGCTGCTGGCCGGCATGCTGTTCGGGCTGGGCACGGTGCTGGGCAAGCGGCTGCCGCTCGGCCTGCCGCCGATCACGGTGGCGGCCTGGCAGGTGGGGCTGGGCTGCGCGCCCTTGCTGGTGGTGGGGCTGCTCTTCGAGGCGCAGCCCTGGGCGGAACTCTCGGGCCTCGCCTGGTTCTTCCTGATCTGGATGGCGGTGGTGCCGCTGGGCCTGGCCTATGTGACCTGGTTCGAGGCGCTGAAGCGCGTGCCCGCCACTGTCGCCTCGATCGGCACCATGCTGGCGCCCATGGTGGGGGTGGTGGGCGCGGCGATCTTCCTGGGCGAGCCCTTCGGCCTGCGCCAGGTAGCGGCGATCGCGCTGGTCATGGCCGGTGTGGTGCTGTCGATGCGGCGGTGATAGGCCGCCCGCATGCTCCCGCTCATTCGACTGAATCCCGGCCAGGACCGGCGCGTGAAATCCGGCCACCCTTGGGCTTTCTCGAACGAGATCGCCATGGCGCCAGCGCTGCGCGCCATGCCCCCCGGCCCCGCGCGGCTGGAGGGCGATGACGGCGTCAAGCACGGCGTCTGGCACTTCAACCCGCACAGCCTGATCGCCGGCCGCCTGCTGGACCGCAACCCCGATGCGACGCCCGACGCCGCCTGGTTCCAGGCCCGCATCGGCGCGGCATTGGCGCTGCGCGACCGCGTGGTGGGCGGCCAGCATTATCGGCTTGTGCATGCCGAGGCCGATGGCCTGCCCGGCCTCATCATCGACCGCCATGGCGATGCGCTGGTGATCCAGTGCAACACCGCCGCGATGGATGCCGCCACGCCGCATATCCTGGCCGCGCTGCACGCCTTGCTCTCGCCGCGCGCGATCGTCGCCCGCAATGACAGCCCCATCCGCAAGCTGGAGGGGCTGGAGGAAACCACCACCCTGCTGCATGGCGCCGACGCCACGGCGACCATCCGCGAGGGCGGGCTGGCCTTCGAGATGGACCTGCTCTCGGGCCAGAAGACCGGCTGGTTCCATGACCAGCGCGAGAACCGCGCGCGGGTCGCGGCGCTGGCGAAAGGCGCCAGCGTGCTGGATGCCTTCTGCCACACCGGCGGCTTCGGGCTGCTGGCGGCGGCGGCGGGCGCCTCACAGGTCGTGCTGCTCGATCGCAGTGAGCCGGCACTCGCGCTGGCCATGCGCACCGCGGCCGCGCATGGGCTGGGCCAGGTCCGGGCCGAACGCGGCGACGCCATGGACTGGCTGGAGGCCGCGGCCGGGCGCAACCAGCGCTACGACATCGTGGTGGCCGATCCGCCGGCCTTCGCCAAGGCGCGCAAGGACCAGCCGGCGGCGCTGCGCGCCTATGCCCGGCTGGCGCGGCTGGCCGCC
>JAIXVH010000353.1 GCA_027483125.1 Acetobacteraceae bacterium
CGATCGGCGAATACCGAACCTACGCGAAACTCTCGCCGCCCCTGCGCCCGGACAGCGAGCGCCAGGCCGTCGCGGCCGCCCTGCGCGATGGCACGCTGGATGCCGTCTGCTCCGCGCATCGCCCCTGCGATGCCGATGATAAGCGCCTGCCCTTCGTGCAGGCCGAACCCGGCGGCGCGGGGCTGGCAACATTGCTGGGTGTGACGCTCGCCCAGGTGCATTCCGGCGCGATGCCGCTGCTGGATGCGCTGGCGCTGCTGACTTGCAAGCCCGCCGCGCTGCTGGGCCTGGAATCCGGCCGCCTGGCACCCGGCGCACCCGCGGATCTGGTGCTGTTCGACCTGGAACGCGGCTGGCAGGTGAAGGCGGGCGCATTGCCGGGCAAGGCGCAGAACACGCCCTTCGACGGCCGCCCGCTGGAAGGCCGTGTGCGTGCGACATTCAAGGCGGGGCGGAAGGTGTTCGGCGCATGATCCAGGACATGATGTCAGCGGGTCTGGCGGCGCTGATCGGCGCGCTGATCGGGTCGATTCCCTTCGGCCTGCTGCTGACGCGCGCGGCGGGGTTGGGCGACATTCGCAACATCGGCTCAGGCAGCATTGGCGCCACCAATGTGCTGCGCACCGGCAAGCGCGGCCTGGCCCTGGCCACCGTGCTGCTGGACGCGCTGAAGGGCACGCTGGCAGTGGCGCTGACCGCCTGGCTCTTCGGCCCGCCCTGGGATGTGGTGGCCGGTGTCGCGGCGGTGATCGGGCATTGCCATCCGCCCTGGCTGAACTGGCGCGGCGGCAAGGGCGTGGCCACGGCCTATGGCGTGTTGCTGCCGCTGGCCTGGCCAGTCTTCCTGTTGACGGCGCTGGCCTGGCTGGCGGCGGCGGCGATCTCGCGCATCTCCTCGGTCGGCGCGCTGTCGGCGATGGGGATGGCGATCATGTCCTCGGTGGTGCTGGCGCCGGGGCCGGTGGGCATCGGCATCTCCGCGATCGCGGCCTTCGTGGTGCTTCGCCACCGCGCCAATATCGAGCGCCTGCTGGCCGGCAAGGAACCGCGTATCGGCGAGGGCAAATGAGCGATGCCTTCGCGCGGCTGACGCTGGCGCGAACCGACGGCATTGGCCCGCTGACGCATCGGCGCCTGCTGGAACGCTACACCACGCCCGAGGCCGCTCTCGCTGCCGTGGTGCGCGCCGGCCGCCACCGCATCGCGCATGAGCGCGCCGTGCGGCACGAGATGGCTGCGATGGAGGAACTGGGCGGGCGCTTCCTGTTCGATGGCACGCCCGATTATCCGCCGCTGCTGTCGCTGCTGCCCGATGCGCCGCCGGTCATCGCCGTGTTGGGCGATGTGGCGGCGTTGGAACCGCGCGGCGTGGCATTGGTCGGCGCGCGCAACGCCTCCGCCGCCGGCCAGCGCTTCACCGAGTCACTGTCACGCCGGCTGGCGCAGGCCGAGTTGTGCGTCATTTCCGGCCTGGCGCGTGGCATCGATTCGGCCGCGCATATCGGCGCGCTCTCCGCGCCTGGCCGCACCATCGCCGCCATCGCCGGCGGGCTGGACGTCGCCTACCCGCCTGAGAACGCGGAACTCCAGGAACGCATCGCGGCCGAGGGCGGCTTGCTGGTCACCGAAGCGCCACTCGGCACCTCCCCGCTCGCGCGGCATTTTCCGCGCCGCAACCGGCTGATCGCGGGGCTCGCGCTCGGCGTGATCGTGGTCGAGGCCATGGAGAAGTCCGGCACCCTCATCACCGCGCGGCTGGCGCTGGAATACGGGCGTGAGCTCTACGCCGTACCAGGCCACCCGCTGGAACCGCGCGCGCGCGGCGCCAATGACCTGCTGCGCCAGGGCGCACGCTTGTGTGAAAACATCGACGATGTGCTCGCCCATTTGCCGCAAGCGCCCACCGAAACGCCCGTATTCATCCCCCGGGCGCTACCCGAAATGCCCGTGGAGGACGCGCCGGAACCCGAAGGCGACGTGGCTCAAGTCATTGAATTGCTTGGCACCACACCAATCTCTGTTGACGAGCTTGCCCGGCGCTGCCAGCTATCCATCGAGAAATTGCGCGTCATTCTGCTGGAATTGGAGGTGGAAGGGCGCGTGCAAACCCTTCCCGGGGACCGCGTTTCGCGCGGCTGAAGACCCCCAATCGGAACCCACATGCCGGACGTTCTCGTCGTCGAAAGCCCCGCCAAGGCGAAGACCATCAACAAGTATCTGGGCAGCGGTTTCACCGTTCTCGCCAGCTTCGGGCATGTGCGCGACCTGCCGCCCAAGGATGGGTCGGTCCGCCCCGATGAAGACTTCGCGATGGACTGGGAGGCCGATGAGCGCGGCCAGAAACAGGTGCGCGCGATCGCCAGCGCGTTGAAGGGCGCCAAGCGCCTGTTCCTGGCAACCGACCCTGACCGTGAAGGCGAGGCTATTTCCTGGCATGTGAAGGACATGCTGGCGCGGTCCGGTGCGCTGAAGGGCGTGCTGGTCAAGCGCGTGACCTTCAACGAGATCACCAAGCGCGCGGTACAATACGCGATCGACCATCCGCGCGAATTGGATACGCCGTTGATCGAGGCGTATCTGGCGCGGCGTGCGTTGGACTACCTGGTGGGATTTTCGCTCTCCCCAGTGCTCTGGCGCAAACTGCCGGGCAGCCGTTCGGCGGGGCGTGTGCAGTCGGTCGCACTTCGCCTGATCTGCGAGCGCGAGGCAGAGATCGAGGCGTTCAAGCCGCGGGAATACTGGACTGTTGAGGCGAAGCTGGCGACGCCATTGGGCGCGCCCTTCACCGCGCGGCTGACGCATCACGAGGGCAAGAAGCTCGACCAGTTCGACCTGAACACCGAAGTGCTGGCAATGGCCGCCAAGCGCGCGGTGGAGGCGGCGAAGCTGTCGGTCGTGTCGGTCGAAAAGAAGCGCGTGCGGCGCAACCCGCCGGCGCCGTTCACGACCAGCACCTTGCAGCAGGAAGCCTCGCGCAAGCTGGGTTTCGGCGCGCAGATGACGATGCGCACGGCGCAGCAACTGTATGAGGGTGTGGAGATCGGCGGCGAGACCGTCGGCCTCATCACCTATATGCGGACCGATGGCGTGCAGATGTCGCGCGAGGCGATCATGGCCATCCGCGACCATGTGAAGGGCGATTTCGGCGCCGACTACCTGCCGCCGGGGCCGCGCGAATACACGTCGCGCGCGAAGAATGCGCAGGAGGCGCATGAGGCGGTGCGGCCCACCGATGTCTCGCGCCGGCCGGCGGATGTGGCGCGTTACGTCAGCGACCAGCAGCTGCGCCTGTATGAGCTGGTCTGGAAGCGCGCCGTTGCCTCGCAGATGGCTAGCGCGGAACTGGACCAGACCACGGTCGAGATGGCCGAACCCAAGGGCCAGACCAAGCTGCGCGCCACCGGCAGCGTCATCGCCTTTGACGGCTTCCTGAAGCTGTATCGCGAAGACCAGGACGACGCGGCCGCGGATGACGACGAGACGCGCATCCTGCCGCCAATGCGCGAGCGCGATGCGCTGAAGACCGACAATGTCGCGGCCAGCCAGCATTTCACCCAGCCGCCGCCACGGTTTTCCGAAGCATCGCTGGTCAAGCGCATGGAGGAACTCGGCATTGGCCGGCCTTCCACCTATGCCTCCATCCTCCAGGTTCTGCAGGACCGCGAATATGTGAAGCTGGACAAGCGCCGCTTCATTCCGGAGGACCGCGGGCGCCTGGTCACGGCCTTCCTGGTGTCGTTCTTCGAACGCTATGTGGATACCGGCTTCACTGCGGGGCTGGAGGAACAGCTCGACGACATCTCCGGCGGGCGGGCCGAATGGCGCGCGGTGATGCGCGCCTTCTGGGAGCATTTCTCCCGCGCGATCGAGGCCACCAAGGACCTCAAGATTTCCGACGTGATCGACCGGCTGGACGAGGAACTCGGCCCGCACTTCTTCCCCGCCGCCGATGATGGTTCCAACCCGCGCGCCTGCCCCTCCTGTGCCAATGGCAGGCTGGGGCTGCGCCTGGGCAAAACGGGCGCCTTCATCGGCTGCTCCAACTATCCCGAATGCCGCTATACGCGCCCGCTCGCGGTGCCTGGCGGCGAGGGCGAGCAGGGCGGCTTCGCCGATGGCGTGCGCCTTTTGGGCAAGGACCCGGCCGGCCAGGACGTGACCATGCGTCGCGGTCCCTATGGCATCTATGTGCAGCTCGGCGAGGCTGGGACGGACGAGAAGGGCAAGCCCACGAAACCCCGTCGCGCCAGCCTGATGCGCAATATGGATCCCGAGCAGATGGATCTGGAGCGCGCGCTGCTGCTGCTCTCGATGCCGCGCATCGTTGGCGTGCACCCGGATAAGGGCGAAGAGATCACCGCGCATCTCGGCCGCTTCGGGCCCTATATCCAGATGGGTCAGCTGTCGAAATCGGTGGATCGCGATGACGATATCCTGTCGCTGGGCCTGAACCGCGCGGTGGCGCTGCTGGCCGATGCCAAGCCGCGCGGCGTGCTGCTGGGCGAGCACAATGGCGAGAAGGTGGAAGTGCGGCGCGGCCGCTTCGGGCCGTTCCTGCTCTCCGGCAAGCGGGTGGCGAACCTGCCGCGCGGCACCGAGATGGAGAGCGTGAGCCTGGACGAGGCGGTGAAGATCCTCGCCGAGAAGGGCAAGGAATTGCCGCCGCTGAAGGGCAAGGGCAAACCCGCCAAGCCCGCGCGCGGCAAGGCGAAGCCAGCCGTTGAAGCGGCGCCCGCCAAGCCTGCCGCGGCCAAGCCCGCCGCCGCCAAGAAGCCGGCCGCGAAGAAGGCCGCGCCGGCGAAGAAGCCCGCTGCCAAGAAGCCTGCGGCCAAGGCAGCGCCCGCCAAGGCGGCCCGGCGCTCGTGACGCGCAAGGGGCCGCCGCCCAAGGGGCGCAAGCCCACGCGGCCCGAGGGGGGCAAGGCGCCCGCGCCCGAACTTCGCAAAGCTTCCCAGCCCGAAGGGCGCAAAGCCCCCCAGCCCAAGGGGCGCAAGCCCAATGCGCGCCGGCCGAGCGCCTTCGAAGATGTGCCGACCCCGCCCAGGCCCACGCAGCAGCCGTCCCGCAAGCCCAAGCCCGCCGCGGCGCAGGCCATGCCCAGCACTGCCGAATTGCGCGCCTTTTTGCAGGCCGCGCCAGGCCGCGTCAGCAAATCCGACATCGCGCGGCATTTCCGTCTGACCAGCGAGCAGCGCCCGGCGCTGCGCGCGCTGCTGCACAGCCTGAAGGCCGAGGGCCATGCCGCGCCCGCCGGCCGGCGCGGCGTCGCGGCAGCGCTGCACCATCGCAACACGCTGCCGGAAATGACCGTGGTGGAGATCTACGGCACCACCGCCGATGGCGAGGCCCTGGCGCGCCCCGTCACCTGGAACAGCGCCGAACGCGCGCCCACCATCCTGATGCTGCCCGAACCGCGCGGCCTGCCGGCGCTCGCACCTGGCGAGCGCGTGCTGGCGCGGCTGCGCCACACCGGCCAGGGCCGCTATGAAGGCCGCGCCTTCAAGCGCCTGGGCCGGCAGGATGATGCGCGCGTGCTGGGCGTGGTGCGCCATGGCCGCATCGTGCCGACCGATCGCCGCCAGAAGGGCGAGTGGCAGATCGTCGCCGGCGAAGCGGCGGAGGGCGACATCGTGCTGGGCGCGCCCGTGGCGCAGGTGGGCCGTCCCTTGGGCGCGCGCCCGGTGCGCGTGCTGGAAACGCTGGGCCGCATGGGAGAGGCGAAATCCGTCAGCCTGATCTGCATCCACGCCCATGGCATCCCGACCGAATTCCCCGAGGAAGCGGAGGCGCAGGCCAAGCGCGCGCGCGGCGTCGGCCCGCGCGGTCGTGAGGATTTGCGCGACACGCCGCTGGTGACCATCGATGGCGAGGATGCGCGCGATTTCGATGACGCGGTCTTCGCCGAACCGGATGGCGCGGGCTGGCGCGTCTTGGTCGCCATCGCCGATGTCGCGCATTACGTGCAGCCGGGAAGCGCGCTGGATCGCGAGGCGCGGCGGCGCGGCAACAGCGTCTATTTCCCCGACCGCGTGGTGCCGATGCTGCCCGAAGCGCTGTCCAATGGCTGGTGCAGCCTGCGCCCGAATGAGGATCGCGGCTGCCTGTTCGTGGAGATGCGCTTCGACGCGGCGGGCACGAAAACCGCACATCGCTTCGGGCGTGGGCTGATGCGCAGTGTCGCGCGGCTGACCTATGAACAGGCGCAGGCGGCGCAGGATGCGGGCACCGATCCGGCCGGCCTGCCGGCGGGGCATATGGCGCGGCTCTACGGCGCCTTCGCGGCACTGCTGGCCGCCCGCATGCGGCGCGGCACGCTCGACCTCGACATCCCCGAACGCCGGGTGATCATCAGCGATGCCGGCCAGGTGACCTCCGTCGCGCCCCGCGCGCGGCTGGATTCGCACCGGCTGATCGAGGAGTTCATGGTCGCCGCCAATGTCTGCGCCGCCGAGGAGTTGGAACGCCTGGTGCAGCCCTGCATGTATCGCGTGCATGACCGCCCCTCGGACCAGAAGCTGGAGGGGTTGAAGCAGTTCCTCGGCCAGTTCGGCATCAGCCTGCCGGCGTCCAACCTGCTGCATCCGCGCAACCTGGCGCAGGCCTTGAAGAAGGTGGCGGGCGAGCCGCATGAGCGGCTGACCCATGAGGTGATGCTGCGCAGCCAGGCGCAGGCGGCCTATGCGCCCGATAATGTCGGGCATTTTGGCTTGGGCCTGTCGCGCTATGCGCATTTCACCAGCCCCATTCGGCGCTACGCCGATCTGCTGGTGCATCGCGCCTTGATCCGCGGCTTGAAGCTCGGCCCGGATGGCATCACCGAGACGGAAGCCGGCGCGATGGTCGAGACCGCCGAGCACATCACCAGCACCGAACGCCGCGCCGCGCTGGCAGAACGCGATGCGGTGGATCGCTACCTCGCCGCCTTCATGGCCAACCGCGTGGGCGAGGTGTTTCCCGCCAAGATCAGCGGGCTGACGCGCTTTGGCATGTTCATCACCGTCGAGGAGACGGGCGCTTCCGGCCTGGTGCCATTCTCGGCGCTGCCGGAGGATCGGTGGGAGGTGGATGACAGCGGCTTCCGCCTGACCGGGCGTTTCACCAAGCAGGTCTTCGCGCTGGGCGATGAGATGGAAGTGACCCTTCGCGACGCGAACGCGCTGACCGGCAGCCTGCAATTCTC
>JAIXVH010000046.1 GCA_027483125.1 Acetobacteraceae bacterium
AAGCTGGCCAAGGGGTCGGGCGGCTATGGCATGATGATCGGGCCGCATGCGGATGATGCGATGCGCGCCGAATTCGCCAAGCGTATCCGTGAGAAGCCGGCCGATTACATCGCGCAGCCGACATTGGCGCTGTCGACCGTGCCTTGCGTCGCGGCCGATGGCATCGGGCCGCGGCATGTGGATCTGCGGCCCTTCGTGCTGTTCGGGCGCGAGGGGGTGACGATGGTGCCAGGCGGGCTGACGCGGGTGGCGCTGCGGCCAGGGTCGCTGGTGGTGAATTCGTCCCAGGGCGGCGGGACCAAGGATACCTGGGTACTTGAAGACGGTCCGGACAAGCCGGACCTCGGGGTTCTCGAAGACGGGCCGGACAAGCCGGCCCTGGGGGTGTTGGAAGACGGGCCGGCGGAAGACGCGTCCGCCCAGAAGCAGGAGCAGGCCTGATGCTCAGCCGCACCGCAGACAGCCTGTTCTGGATCGGCCGCTACACTGAACGCGCGGCCAATCTGGCGCGCGGGCTTGCCGTGACGCGCCGCATGGCCTCGCTGTCGGTGGGCGATGAGGCGGTGGAATGGCGCAACCTTCTGGTCGCCAGCGGCGGCGAACAGGCCTTCATCGATCGCGACCGCGCCATCACCCAGGATGCGGTGATCGACTGGCTGCTGCGTGACCCGGAGAACCCTTCCTCGATCGTCTCCTGCTTCGAGGCGGCGCGGCAGAATGGCCGCGCGGTGCGCACCGCGCTGACCGTGGATATGTGGGGCGCGCTGAACGACAGCTGGAACCGCATGCGCAAGCTCGACATGGCCGAGACCGAGGGCGAGGCGCTGCCGCAATTCCTGGAATGGGTGCGCGAACGCGTGCTGCTGTTCAATGGCGCCGCGCAGGACACCATGCTGCGCAGCGAGAGCTGGCTGTTCATCCAGCTCGGCACCGCATTGGAACGCGCGGATAATACGGCGCGGTTGCTGGATGTGCGGCAGGGCTGGCTGTCGGGCGATGGCACCGTGGAATATGCGCAATGGCAGGCGGTGCTGGCCTCGCTCTCGGCCACGCGGTCCTATCAGTGGGTGTTTCGCGACAGGCTGGACCCGCGGCGGATCGCGGAGCTTGTGATCCTGCGGCCGGAACTGCCGCGCAGCCTGGTGGCATGCTTCGGGCGGGTGAAGGAATTGCTGGATGCGATCGCGGCGCATCAGGGCGGCAGGCGCGGCGAGTGCCACCGCATGGCGGGCGCGGTGCATGCGCGGCTGGCCTATGCGAAGCTCGATGACATTCTGGAACTCGGGCTGCATGATTTCCTGACCCGGGTGATCGAGCGCACGGCGCGGCTGGGCGTGGAAATCCAGAAACTTTACATTGATGAGGGGCGCTGAGCGACGCCTTGCAGGCCGGTCTCGGTCTCGCAACGCTTGATCCAGGCGTGGCGCAGCGCATCGGCCAGGGCGCGGCCGAAGCGCGGCGCGTCCATCAGTGGTGAGGCGGTGATGCGCTGCCGCAGGCTGGCGCGCAGGCTGGCCAGGGCTGGAACATCCTGTGCGGCGGCGATGGCGCGGGCGATGTAGCCGGCGCTGTCCTGTGCGACCCAGTCGGCGAGGCCGACATTGTTCAGATGCGAGACCGCGTGGCGGGCGGCGAAGGATGTGCCGGCCATGGCGACCAGGGGCGCGCCCATGAACAGCGCCTCGATCGCGGTGAGGCCGCCGGCATAGGGGAAGGGGTCGAGCGCGATGTCGATGGCGTTGTAGCCGTCGAGCAATTCGGCATGCGGTGCGGGGCCCAGCAGCGACAGGCGCGCGGGGTCGATGCCATGGGTGGCGGCGCGGGCGGCAAAGCTCTCGCGCGTCGCGAGATCGGCCAGGGCGTGGGTGCGCAGGACCAGGCGGCTGGCGGGGATGGCGGCAAGGATGGCGGACCAGCTGGCCAGGACCTCGGGCGTGACCTTGGCCAGGTTGTTGAAGCAGCCGAAGGTGATGTGGCCATTGGCCAAGGCGGGCAGCGGGCCGATGGCGGGCGCCCAGGGCGGCGGGGTGTAGCAGACATAGCCATGGGGCAGGCGCAGCAGGGCTTCGCTGTAGAGGGTTTCGCTGCCTTCTGGGGTTTCGAAGCGGTCGGTCAGCATCCAGTCCATGGCGGGGATGCCGGTGGTGCTGGACTGGGCGCCGACCCACTTGATTTGCACCGGTGCGGCGCGGCGGGACAGGGCGGCGGCGCGGCCGCCTTCGCCATGGCCGCCGAGGTCGATGAGAATGTCGGGCTGTTCGGCGCGGATGGCGGCGACCAGCTCTGCGTCATCGAGGCGCGGCAGGTCGTGCCAGTGCTCGGCTGTGGCGCGGAAGCGGCGGGCCAGCGGGTCGTCCATGCGGCGCAGCGAGAAGCAGGTCAGTTCGAACTGGTCGCGCGGCAGGGCTTCGATGCCGGCCAGCGTCAGCCAGCCGACCGGGTGGCGACCGAAGGCAGAGGAGAGAAAGCCCACGCGCAGGCGGCGCGCGGGATCGAAGCCGGGGGCGTGGTGCAGCGGCGTGGGCGCGGGAAGCTGTCGGCCCAGCGCCATGGCGGTCTTGTGCAGTGCGGCGCCGCTGCCATGCACGGGGTGATAGGGCTGCACGCCCAGGCGGCCATAGCAGGCGGCCTGGCCATCACCGGCATCGCGCCAGCATTCCAGCGCTTCCTGTTGCAGGCCCTGGCCGTTCAGCACGAGCGCGAGATTGCCGGTCAGCGCGATATTGGCGCCCAGGTCGCGAATGGCGGATTCCAGCGCCGTGCGGGCTTCGGCCAGCCGATGCAGCTTGAAGAGGCTGGCGCCGTGCTGGGTGCGCAAGGCGATGTCCCAGGGGCGGGCTTCGAGTGCCTGCTCGAGCATGGGAAGGGCCTCGGCGTGGCGACGGGCATCGGCCAGGCGCAGCGCGAGTTCGCCGAGCATTTCCGGGTCATCGGCGCTCAGCAGGGCGGCGATGCGCAGTTCCGCGAGGCCCTCGGGTTCATCGCCGTCGGCGAGCAAGGCAAGGCCGATGGCGGCGTGCCAGGACCAGGGGTTGTTGGCGGTGGTGAGACCCGCGCGCAGCCGCTCCAGCGGCACACGTTCGGCGGCCAGGCGCGCGGCCTGCACGCCGCCGCCATCGAGCGCGGCCAGCGCATCCTGGCCGGCAATGCCGATGCGCAAGGTGCGGATGGCGCGATCCTCAGGAGCCAGCAGCAGCGCGGTGTCGATCAGGTTCAGCGCCAGATCGGGGCGGCCAGCCTGTTCTTCCAGCGCGGCAAGACCGATCAGGCTCATGGTGTGGGTGGGGTCGCGCGCCAGGGCGGCGTCGAATTGGGCGCGGGCGCCGGCGTGGTCGCCGCGCTGGGCGGCGATCTGCCCCAGGCGAAAGCGCGGCTCCGCCAGTTCCGGCAGGGCGGCGGCGGCGGCGGCCAGATGCGGCTGTGCCTCCGTCTGCTTGCCGAGATCGAGCAGTGCCATGCCGAGGTTCAGGCGTGCGAGTTCCGCTTCCTCGCCGGTCTCGATGCAGTGCGTGAGCAGCGGCAGGGCCGCCGCTGCGCGGCCTTCGGCCAGAGCCGCGATGGCCTGGCGGAACGGAGCGATATGGTTCACGCCCGGCCGCCGGCGCGACGGGCGGCGACCAGAAAGCCCTGCACCGGCGCGTCCTTTTCCAACCGCAAAGCTTCACGGCGCAGGATCACGGCATCCAGCCCGGCTTCGGCGAGCGCTGCGCGCAGCGCCGCTTCGCTGTGGCGATAGCGGCCGGAGCCGGCGAGCAGCCAGGCTTCAGGACCGGCATGTTCCTCCAGCGTGAACAGGCAGATGCCGCCAGGCGCCAGGCGCGGGGCAATCATGGCCAGGCTGGGCGCGATTTCGCCGAAATAGCAGAAGACATCCGCGGCGATCACGGCGTCATAGAGGCTGCGATCCTCCGCCAGGACGGTATCGAGTCCGGCCTCGCGCAATTCGCTGTAGATCCCTTTTTGTGCGGCGGCGCGCAGCATGCCGGCGGAGAGATCCACACCAACCATCCGGCCGCGCTGCACATCATGCAGCACGACGCCGACCAGGCCGGTGCCACAGCCCAGATCCAGCACATCGCCGATCGGCTGCGTGGCCGAGAGGCCGGGGCGGAGTTCTTCCAAGGCGCGGAGCATCAGGCCTGGAGCGCGATAGCCCAAGCCCAGCAGCGAAGCCTCGAAGCCTGCGGCATAGCCGTTGAAGAGATGCGCCACATAGGCGTCCGCGGCGCGCTCGGGCTGGGCTGCGCCAAAGGTCGCGGCGAGGTGCGCGATATAGCCATCCTGCGGGGCCAGGCGATGGGCTGCGAGCAAATGTGGCCGCGCATTCTCCATGTCGTTCAGCCGGATCAGCGCGTGGGCGGCCATGCTGTGCAGGCCGGCATCGGCGCCGAACAGGTCAAGGCCGATGCGGGCGGCGGCCAGGGCTTCATCAGCCGCGCCGCGGGCCATGGCGGCCTGGGCGCGCATGCCGATGGCCTGGCGGCGTGCGGCGGCAGGCAATTCGGGCTGCGCGAGCAGGAAAGTGATCAACTCCTCAGCCGGCGCGGTGTGGCCGGCGCGCAGGAAGGCGTCGGCGAGGCGCAGGGCGGGGGCGGGTTCATGCGGTGCGTCGGACCAGACTTCGCCGAGGATCGCGATGGCCTCATCATGGTGGCCGCCAGCCAGCAGGGCCTGGGCCAGGGCGGTGCGTGCCGCACCATCGCGCGGTGCGGCGTGCACCGCATCGGCTGCGTCGGAGAGGGCAGCGCGGGTGTCGCCCGCCATGCCATGGGCGCGGGCGCGCAAGGTCAGTGCAACATGGCAGCCCGGCTCGAGTTCCAGAGCAGCATCGGCAGCCAGCTTGGCATCGGCATGGTGTCGCATATCAAGGCGCACCTCGGCCAATGCGCGCCAGCCGGACGCGCTGGGCGCGGCCTGATTGCCAGCTTCGAGCAGGCGCAGCGCCTCGATCGGGTGGCCCGCTTCCATCAGGCGCTGGCCTTCGGCCAGCAGGCGGTCGGCGATGACGCCATGGCCGGCATTTTGCCGGGCCGCGATGTGCAACATGTTCAGCTCCAGAGGCCGGCAGCGACCTGTTCGTTCATCTCGGCGATGAAGCCGAGATCGGGGTTGTCGGATTCGCATTCGCGCATCACGGCGCGCGACAGGCCCGCGAGCTGCGCGCGCAGCCCCTGCGGCAATTGGTTGGACGGGTCGAGCACGGCCATCAGCACCGCGTCCCACAGGCGGCGATTATCGGCCACGGCACGGGCTTGGGTGATCGGCGAAGGCTCGACGATCGCTTCCTTGATGGAGCGGGTCGCGCGGGCGAAGACCTCGGCCTCCATCTGCTTGGCCGTGCGGCGCTGGCGATAGGCGGCCGCGCCATTTGGGGCGGGTGCCGCCATGCTGGCGGCGGTGAGCGCTTGGGACATGCTGGGGGCGGGTCCTTATGGAGAAAAAGGGAAGGGGCCCGGCGTTCTGCCAGGCCCCCGCATTGCATCAACGGAACAGGCTGAGCAGCACCTGCGGTGCCTGGTTCGAAATGCCGAGCGCCTGGCTGCCCAGCTGCTGGCGGATCTGCAGGGACTGCAGCTTCGCCGATTCCTTCGCCAGATCCGCATCCACCAGCGCGCCCATGCCGCCTTCGAGCGCGTCGATCTTCTTCTTGTTGAAGCCGATCTGCGTGTCGACATAGCGGGTCGAGCTGCCGAAATTGTTCAGCTGCGTCAGCGTGTTGGTGATGGCGGTGTTCAGCTTGCCGGTGGTGGTCAAGGCGTTCGACGCATCGCCGGCGGTCCAGGTATTGGCCGCCGAAACCTCGTTGAACACGCCGGCCACCGCGTCATAGGCAGCAACCTCGTAGGTGTCGCCCGACGAGTTGGTCACGACCTTGGCCGCCGTGCCACCGGTGTTGATCATGTTCCGGCCGTTATAGTCGGCGCCTTCGATGAAGGATTTGACGTTGTTGGTCAGCTCCTTCACCTGCGTCTGGTACTGCGTGCGCTGCTCGGCGGTGATCGCGCCGTCGGCCAGCTTCACGGTCAGTTCCTTGAGCTTGGTGAGCGAGGTGGAGACATTCTCCAGGCTCGCGCGCGTCACATCCAGGAGGCCCTTGGCGCCGCCCATCTGTTCGTTGGCCGAAGTGGTGCCGGCAATTTCGCCGCGCACACGCTCGGCCACAGCGAAGGCGGCGCCGTCGTCGCGGCTGTCGGCCACGCGAAGGCCCGTGGAAACCCGCTTCTGCACGACCGCGAGATCCTCGGTGGTGCGGTTGAGGGACTGCAACGCCACCTGGGCGCCGATATTGGTGTTGATGCTATTCATGGGCATCGAAGCTTTTCCTCGCCAATGGGTAGTGGGGTGAGGCTTTTCCTCGGGGTCCAGTCACGGGCCATCCACGGCCACGAACGCAACATCGCATTGCCCTCTGAACAGGCAGTAAACGGGCCGCGAAAAAAATTGCGGCCGCGAAAGGTGGCTTGCGCCAGCCCATTATCCGGGGCATGTGCCGCCCGTCCTCGGGTGCCGGCCGTTCCGCCAGCGCACCCGTTTGCGCGGAGGGTTGCATGCGCCTTGCTGTCTTGAAGGAACGCCGCGGAGGGGAAACCCGCGTGGCCGCGACGCCGGAGACGGCGAAGAAACTCGCCGCGCTCGGCTGCAAGGTGGCGATCGAGACGGGCGCGGGCCTGGCCTCGGGCTATCCGGACGCGCTCTACGCCGATGCCGGCGCCGAAATCGCGCCTGACGCCGCAGCCGCGCTGTTTGGCGCGGGCATCGTGCTCAAGGTGCGCGCGCCGCTTACCGCTGGTGAAGGCGAGATCGACGAATTGGCGCTGATGCATCGCGGCGCGCTGCTGGTCGGCACGCTGGAGGCCATCGCCAATCCCGACCGCGCGGCCGCCCTGGCCGCAGCGGGCATCGATGCCTGCTCCATGGAACTCGCCCCGCGCACCACGCGCGCGCAGAGCATGGATATCCTGTCCTCCCAGGCGAATCTGGCGGGCTACCGCGCGGTGATCGAGGGTGCGGGCGCCTTCGACAAGGCCTTCCCGATGCTGATGACGGCGGCCGGCACCATCCCCGCTGCCAACGCCTTCATCATGGGCGCGGGCGTGGCCGGCCTGCAGGCGATCGCCACCGCCCGGCGCCTCGGCGCGCGTGTCTCGGCCACCGATGTGCGCCCCGCCGCGAAGGAAGAAATCAAGTCGCTGGGTGCGGCCTTCGTCGGTTACGAGGACGAGGAAAGCAAGCAGGCGCAGACCGCCGGCGGCTACGCCAAGCAGCTTTCGGCCGAGTTCTACGCCAAGCAGGCGGAAGTGGTGGCAGCCCACATCGCCAAGCAGGACGTCGTGGTCTGCACCGCACTGGTGCAGGGCCGCCGCGCGCCGACGCTGGTCACCGAAGCCATGGTCGCCAGCATGAAGCCTGGCAGCGTCATCGTGGACATCGCGGCTGACTCGGGCGGCAACTGCGCCGCCACCCGCCCGGGTGAGATGTACGTCACCGAAAACGGCGTGAAGATCCTGGGCTACACCAACTGGCCCGGCCGCATCGCCAATGCCGCCTCCGCGCTCTATGCGCGCAATCTGCTGACCTTCCTGACCACCTTCTGGGACAAGGAGAACACCGCGCCCAAGCTGCCGCCGGAGGATGACATCATCCAGGGCGTCACGCTGACCCGCGGTGGCGCCGTGGTCCACCCGCAACTGGCCGCGAAGTGAGGAGCACGTCATGAGCCAATCCGACCTCACCAGCCTGGCGAACCAGGCCGCAGCACTCGCCGAACAGGCGCGCGCGCTGGCCGCTGCCAGCGGCCCCGTGGCCCACGCCGTCGAACCCTTCCTGCTGATGCTGACCATCTTCCTGATGGCCTGTTTCGTCGGCTACTACGTGGTGTGGAACGTCACACCCGCGCTGCATTCGCCGCTGATGGGCGTGACCAATGCCATCTCCTCGGTGATCGTGGTGGGCGCGATGCTGGCGCTGGGTCTGGGCGAAAGCACGGCCGCCCAGGTCTTCGGCTTCATCGGCGTCACGCTGGCGGCGGTGAACATCTTTGGCGGCTTCCTGGTGACGCGCCGCATGCTCGCCATGTTCAAGAAGAAGGGCTGAGACGATGGCCACCATCACCACCCTCGTCTACCTGGCCGCGGCCGTCCTGTTCATCCTGGCGCTGCGCGGGCTCTCGCACCCGGAGACCAGCCAGCGCGGCAACCAGTTCGGCATGATCGGCATGGGCGTGGCCATTGTCGCCACGCTGTTCACGCCGGGCATGACCTTCGGCGGCATTGTCTGGATTATCATCGCGCTGGCACTCGGCGGGTCGTTCGGTGCGGTCATCGCCAGCCGCATCCAGATGACCTCGCTGCCGCAGCTGGTCGCGGCCTTCCACTCGCTGGTCGGCATGGCCGCCGTGGCCGTCGCGGCCGCGGCCTTCTACGCGCCGGAGAGCTTCGGCATCGCCAAGCCCGGCGGTGGCATCAAGACCGCCTCGCTGATTGAAATGGCGCTCGGCATGGCGATTGGTGCCATCACCTTCTCGGGCTCGGTCATCGCCTTCCTGAAGCTGGATGGCCGCATGTCCGGCGCGCCGATCACCTTCGAGAACCAGCACAAGATCAATGCCGCACTCGGCGCATTGCTGGCGCTGTTCCTGATCCTGTTCGTCGCCACCGGCAGCTGGTTCTTCTTCTGGCTGATCGCGATCCTGTCCTTCGTGCTGGGCTATCTGCTGATCATCCCGATCGGCGGTGCCGACATGCCGGTCGTGGTGTCCATGCTGAACAGCTATTCCGGCTGGGCGGCGGCGGGCATCGGCTTCACCATCGGCAACCTGCTGCTGATCGTGACCGGCGCGCTGGTCGGTGCCTCGGGTGCCATCCTCTCCTACATCATGTGCAAGG
>JAIXVH010000086.1 GCA_027483125.1 Acetobacteraceae bacterium
CTGATGCGGCGCATGGCTTCGGCCAGCAGCGGCGCGATGGGCAGCTGGCGCACATTGGCGCCGGTCTGCACCGCTTCGGTGGCGGCGATGCTGTCGGTCACGGTCAGCATCTCGATCGAGGAGGCGCCGACGCGCGCCACCGCGCCGCCCGAAAACACGCCATGCGTGACATAGACCGACACGCTTCGCGCGCCGTTGCGCATGATCGCCTCGGCCGCGTTGCAATGGGTGCCGCCGCTGTCGATGATGTCGTCAACGATGATGCAGTCACGGTCACGCACATCGCCGATCACGTTCATCACCTCCGACACACCGGCCTGCGGGCGGCGCTTGTCGATGATGGCAAGGTCGGTGTGCAGGCGGGTGGCGATGGCACGTGCGCGCACCACGCCGCCGACATCGGGCGAGACCACCATCAGGTTGCGCCCGGCATAGCGCGCCTTGATGTCATTCACGAACAGGGGCGCGGCGAAGAGATTGTCCACCGGAATGTCGAAGAAGCCCTGGATCTGGCCGGCATGCAGGTCGAGTGTCAGCACACGGTCAGCGCCCGCTTCGGTGATCAGGTTGGCGACGAGCTTGGCTGAGATGGGCGTGCGCGGGCCGGTTTTCCGGTCCTGCCGGGCATAGCCGAAATACGGCACCACGGCGGTGATGCGGCGCGCGCTGGAGCGGCGCAGCGCGTCCATCGTGATGAGCAGTTCCATCAGGTGGTCATTGGCCGGCGCGCTGGTGGACTGCAGCACGAATACGTCTTCACCGCGGATATTCTCGTGGAACTCCACGAAGATTTCCATGTCCGCGAAACGACGGACGGAGGCATTGACCAATGGAAGTTGCAGGTTGTCCGCGACGGCCTGCGCGAGCGGCCTGTTGCTGTTGCAGGAGACGATCTTCATGGGCCGCGCAGACTCCCGCGTTTCAGGTCCGCGCGTCTCCTAACAACGTGACGGGGATGTGGCAACCGCATCGGGCGCATGCCACGCTGCGCGCAGTCTTTGCAGGAGGATGCCGTGGCGCGACAGATCGTTCTTTCCCCCCGTGTGGTGCCTTATCGGTCAGCGATGGTGCATGCGGTCAAGGCGGGCGGCTTCGTCTTCACCAGCGGCGTGGTGCCCTGGCGGTCGGAGCGCGGCGATATCGCGAAGGGCGATTTCGCGGCCCAGCTGCACCAGGTGATGCACAACCTGATCTGCATCCTGGAGGATTCCGGGTCGTCGCTGGACAAGGCGGTGAAGATCACGGTGGCGATGACGGATATGAGCAATTTCGCCGTCTTCGACGAGATCTACCGCAGCTATTTCAAGGATGGCGACATGCCGGCGCGGATGACCAGCGAAAGCCCGCGCTTGGCCCATCCCGACCACATGATCGTGATGGACTGCATCGCGACACTCTGATCAATCCGCGGTCAGGCCGATGGCCGCGACCAGCCGGCCCAGGCGTTCGTGGTCGGCGCGCATGCGCGCCGCAAGCCCCGCCGGTCCCATCACCATCGGGCTGTTGCCAACCGGCAGGCGGGCGGCGAATTCCGGCGTGTCGATCACCTCCAGCATGTCGCGCGCGGCGCGTTCGATGATGGGCGCGGGTGTCGCGCGCGGGAAGAACAGCCCCTGCCAGGCGTTCTGCAACGTCAGCCCCGGCGCGGCCTCGCCGATGGTGGGCACATCGGGCAGCAGCGGGTGGCGGCGGTCATGGTTGTAGACGATGGGACGCAGTGCGCCTGAGAGCATGTGCTGCAAGGTCAGCGAGGCGCTGTCCATCGTGACCTGCACGCGACCGGCCAGCAGGTCGGTATTGCCCGCCGCACTCGTGCGGTACGGCACGTGCTCCATCGGGAAATCCAGCGCGCGGCGGATCGCTTCCAGGTTCAGATGCGGCACGGTGGCATTGCCGGGCGAATAGTAGAACACCGGATCACCCGCTGGCCGCGCGCGGCAATGCGCGGCCAGTTCCGCCAGGTTGCGCACCGGCAGTGAGGGATGCACCGCCATGAAGGAGGAGGAGACCGAGACGGAGGCGATCGGCGCCAGATCGGTCAAAGGGTCATAGCGCATCTGCCGCGTGACATGCGGCAGGATGGCCAGTGCGGCCACCGAGATCATCGCGAAGACGCTGCCATCGGGCGGGCTGCGCGTCAGCGCCTGCGTGCCCAGCATGCCGCTGGCGCCGGGCATGTTCTCCACCACCAGCCGCCCGCCCCAGCGGGGCGCCAGCGCATCGGCCAGGACGCGCGCGACCTGGTCGGTGATGTTGCCGGCGCCATAGGGCACCAGCATGCGGGCGGGGCGTGAATCCTGCGCAAAGGCAGGCGTGGCGGTGAGGGCGAGGAGGTGGCGGCGGCGCATGGCGCGATCATGCCATGCGCCGCGCCGGCTTGTCGCGGATTACCGCACGCCGCGCTTGTCCAGGCAGTCGTTCAACATATCCCACACCGCGCGGAAGCCCGCGGTCGGGACGTTATCCGCCTCGTTGCCCGGGATCTCGATCCGCAGATGGGGCGTGTTGCGCTCCACCAGCGTGCGCGCGACCGGGGGCGTGATCTCGAAGCTGATCCGCTCCGGGCCGCTGGGCCGCGCCGTCACCGTGTCGCGGTCATTCCCGGCCCGGATGACGATCCGCTCCGCCTGGGTGATCGTGATGCCGTAGGGATAGTCCATCATGATGACCAGGTCGGGGTTCAGAATGATTCGCACCGGACCGACCTCCGGGACCGAACCTTCCATCCGGCGCTCCGCCTGGCAGGCGCGGAACTGGCCGCCGGCCGAGGCCACGGTGATGTCCCAGCCGCTGGCGCGGCCCCAGGCGGCGGGGCCGGTGGCGGC
>JAIXVH010000268.1 GCA_027483125.1 Acetobacteraceae bacterium
CGAGAACGGGTAGACATCCGCCGTCATCCCATCCGTGCTGGTCACCGCGCGCAGCGCGCAGGCCATGTCATAGGTCCGCCCATCGCCCATCACGCCCACGGTGCGCACCGGCAGCAGCACCGCAAAGGCCTGCCAGATCGCGTCATACAGGCCGGCGGCCCTGATCTCCTCCAGGTAGATCGTATCCACGCGCCGCAGCAGATCGGCCTTCTCGCGCGTGATGTCGCCGGGAATGCGAATGGCCAGGCCAGGCCCCGGGAAGGGGTGGCGGCCCACAATCTCCTCGGGGATGCCGAGCTCGCGCCCCAAGGCACGCACCTCATCCTTGAACAGGTCGCGCAGCGGCTCCACCAGCTGCATGCGCATCCCCTCCGGCAGGCCGCCCACATTGTGGTGCGACTTGATGGTCACCGAAGGCCCGCCAGTGGCCGAGACACTCTCGATCACATCCGGATACAGCGTGCCCTGGGCCAGGAAATCCGCCCCACCCAGCTTGGCCTGCTCGGCCTCGAACACCTCGATGAACAGCCGGCCGATGGTCTTGCGCTTGACCTCCGGGTCGGTGACGCCGGCCAGCGCGCCCAGGAACACATCCGACGCATCGACATGCACCAGCTTGATGTTGAAGCGGTCGCGGAAGGTGGCCACCACCTGCTCGCTCTCATTGGCGCGCATCAGCCCGTGGTCCACGTAAATGCAGGTCAGCTGCTCGCCGATCGCCTCATGGATCAGCACCGCGGCCACCGAGGAGTCCACGCCACCCGACAGGCCGCACACCACCCGCCCCTGCCCCACCTGGGCGCGGATCTTGGCCACTGCCTCGGCCCGATAGGCGCCCATGGTCCAGTCGCCGGCGCAGCCGCAGACGCCATGGGTGAAGTTGCGCAGAAGTGCGGCGCCATGCGGGGTGTGCACCACCTCGGGGTGGAACATGGTGCCGTAATAATGCCGCGCATCATCGGCGATGAGTGCGAAGGGCGCGCCCTCGCTCTCGGCCACCACGCGAAAGCCCGGCGGCAGCACGGTGATGCGGTCGCCATGGGACATCCACACCGTCTCGCGCGCGCCCTTGGCCCAGACGCCCTGGGTGATGGCGCATTCGCCCGTGACTTCCACCACGGCGCGGCCGAATTCGCGCGCATGGCCGCCTTCCACCGTGCCGCCGAGTTGGTGCGCCAGGGTCTGCTGGCCGTAGCAGATGCCCATGATCGGCAGGCCCATGCTGAACACCTCGGCCGGCGCGCGGGGGCTCTCGCCCTCGGTCACGCTGGCCGGGCCGCCTGAGAAGATGATCCCGCGTGGCGCGAATTCCCGGATGCGCGCGGCATCGGCCCGGTTATACGGCCAGACCTCGCAATACACCCCGCTCTCCCGGACCCGGCGCGCGATCAGCTGCGTCACCTGGCTGCCGAAATCGAGGATCAGGATGCGGTCATGTCCGGCGGTCTTGGATTCCATGGGGGCTTTCAGCACGCCCGGGCGGCGCCGCACAACACCCCCTGTTGCGCAACCGTATCCTGTGGCGTGCAACCCTTGCGCGCATGCCCACCCTGCGCCACATCGCCCCCTGAGGAATGCAATGATGGACACCGACACCGCCCGCCGGATGATGCGCTATGACGCGAACAAGCGCAGCCTTGCCGTGGCCTATCTGCTGCTGGCCGCGACCGGGCTGCTGGGCGGGCATCGCTTCTATATCGGCCGCGGCGGCACCGGCCTGATCATGCTGCTGCTCACCCTGGCATCCCTGCCCTGGGCGCTGATCTTCTGGGGCTGGCCGGGGATGTTCATCACCATCATCTGGGTGCTGATCGACGCGCTGCGCCTGCCGGGCATGGTGCAGCAGGCCAACAACAAGCTCATCGCCAGCCTGGCATGACGCATCGCCCGCGCCGCGCAGCGCCGCAGGACGCCGCCGCCATCGCCGCGACCCATGTGGCCAGCCGCAGCCGCGCCTATGCCGGCATCCCGACTGTCGAGGCCACGACGCTGCAGCGCACGCATTTCTGGCAATCCGTGCTGGAAACGCCGGAGAGCCCCGCCTCGGCCGTCTTTGTGGTGGAGGATGCAGGGCTGGTGCTGGGCTTCGCCGCCTGCGGCCGGCAGCGTGATGCGGCCCTGGCCGCGCAAGGCTTCCCGGGCGAGATCCAGGCCCTCTATGTGCTGCCAGACCGCCAGGGCCAGGGCATTGGCCGCGCGCTGCTGGGCGCCTGCGCGCGCCGGCTCCTGGCGCATGGCATGGCCGGCATGGCGCTGTGGGTGCTGCACGCCAATGCCGCGGCGCGATCCTTCTACCTCGACATGGGCGCGGCCGAGATCGGCAGCCGCGAAAGCGCCAACGGGCAGATGCAGGTGGCGGTGGGCTGGCGCAACATCGTGCCACTCGCCGCGCGGTAACGAAAGCGGGCTTCACCGCCTGCGGCGATGCCGCCGCAACCGATCCCGCTCTACCGCCGCTGCGCCTGGCGCGCGATGGACAGCACCGCCTGCCGCGCCACCGCATGGTCGGGCATGCCGGTGGATTTGGTCCGCCGCTCCGCCTCCAGCAGGGCAGCGCCCAGCGATTCGAGCTGCGGCAGGCGCCACAGGTTCAGCGCGCGCTCCATCGCCGGCCGCGCGCGGAAAAACACCGGCGGGCGCAGTGCGCCCAGCGCATCGCCGGGCGACGAGCCCTCGGCCACCGCGGTCGCGGCTTCATGCAGGCGCTGGCTGTGGCGGAGCGCGCCGCGCATCGCCTGCACCGGGTTGGCGCCATCGGCAAAGGCGGCGGCGAGCGCGCGATCGGCGCCGGCCACATCGCCGGCGAAGGCCGCTGTCAGCGCCTCATCCAGGCTCAGCGCATTGCCCTCGGCGACGCAGGCCAGCACATCCTCGGCGCTGGCGCGGCCGCCGGGGCCGACGAAGAGCGCGAGCTTTTCCAATTCGCGCCGCATGCGCTGGCGGTCCTCGCCCTGGTGCTGCGCAAGCCATTCGATGGCGGCGGGTTCGGCGGTGATGCCGAGCTCCTCCAGGATGCGCTTGATGCTGGCGACCAGTTCCGCACCGCGCTCGCGGTAGCACTGGATGACGGCGGCCTGGGGCGCGGCCTCCAGCGCCACGCGCAGCTTGGAACGCGCATTGAGCTCGCCGCCTTCCATGATGACGAGGCCCGGGCCCGGGCCGTCGCAGGCGGCCTTGGCGGCGGCGGTGAAGGCATCGGTCGCGTCGCGCACGCGCACCGCATAGCGCCCGCCCAGCAGGGGCCGCGTCGAGGCTTCGGCGGCCAGCACGCCGGTATCCTTCACCGCATCCTTGCCGATATCGATGATGGCCAGCTCATCGCCACCACTGACCAGCTTCGCCAGCGCATCGGCGCGCTCCCGCGCCAGCCCCGCATCATCACCGATCAGCAGCACCACGCGGCAATCGCCGGGGGCGGCCAGGAAAGCCTGGACGCGCCTGGCGTCAAGCTTGGCCACGGCGGCGGAATTCCAGCGCCAGGCGGCGGGTGATGTCGTCGGCCAGCGCTTCCATCAGGCGGCGCTCCATGGCGTCGCGCGAGACATCGGCGGCGAAGAAACGCAGGTCGGGGATGTTGAAGGCATCGGATTGCCGCGCGGCGCCGCGGAGCAACTCGTCATCACCCGCGACCAGCACGAAGTCGGCCACCGCGGTGACGCGCAGGCGGGTGATGGCGCCGTCCTCGCGATAGCCTTGCAGGTCGGTGTTGTAGGTGAGGCCGACACGCAGATCATAGCGCGACGTGGCGCCATGACCCAGGCGATTTTCCAACGCCCGACGCAGCAACTGTCCGGGCCGGTCGGGGATATTCTGCACGCGGACGGCTGCAAGCTCCGCAGGCAAATCAGCCCCCTGCCCCGGACCGTATAACGGCCGGAAACCGCAGGCGCCCAGCGCCAACGGCAACAGCAGGATCGCGCGCCTAGACAACGAAGTTCACGATCCGCCCGCGCACATGAATGCGCTTGCGGATCTCTTTGCCGTCGATGGCGCGTTGCACATTCTCCTCGGCCAGGGCGGCGCTGAAGACCGCGTCATCAGAGGCGTCCACCGCCACTTCGATATTGGCGCGCAGCTTGCCGTTCACCTGCACGGCCAGCACCACCGTATCGGCCGCCAGCAATTCGGGGTCGGCCACCAGCCATGGCAGTTCCGCCACCAGCTGGTCGCCACCCGGCCGCAACGCCGACCACAGCTGTTCGGCCAGGTGCGGCATCATCGGCGCGGATAGCCGCGTGATGGCTTCCAGCGCCTCGCGCTTCGCGGCCGCGGCATCGGCGGGCGCATCGGCGATGGCATTGGCGAATTCATGGATGCGCGCCACGGCCACGTTGAAGGCAAATGTCTCCAGCGCGTGCGTGACGGCCGCGATCGCGCGATGCGTGACCTGCCGCAGCTTGCGCGCGGCCGGTGTTTCCGGCGCATCGGCCAGCGGCAGCGCGCCCATCACCAGCCGGTACAGCCGCTGCGTGAAGCGCGCCGAGCCGGCCACGCCCGCCTCGGACCATTCCATGTCCCGCTCGGGCGGGTTGTCCGAGAGGATGAACCAGCGCGCGGTATCGGCGCCGTAGCGGCCGATGATGGCACCGGGGTCCACCGTGTTGCGCTTGGATTTGGACATCGCCTCGACGCGGCCGACGGTCACGGCCTCGCCGGTGTCGCGATGCACGGCCCCCGTGTCGCGCTTCTCCACCTCCTCCGGGTAGAGCCAGCGGCCATCGGCGCCCTTGTAGCTTTCATGGGTGACCATGCCCTGGGTGAACAGGCCCGCAAAAGGTTCGGCCAGCGCCAGATGCCCCGCATCGCGCATCGCGCGCGTGAAGAAGCGCGAATACAGCAGGTGCAGGATCGCGTGCTCGATCCCGCCGATATACTGGTCCACCGGCAGCCAGGCATCGACGGCCTCGCGCGTCACCGGCACATCGGCGCGCGGCGAGCAGAAGCGCGCGAAATACCAGGATGAATCCACGAAGGTGTCGCAGGTATCGGTCTCGCGCCGCGCCGGCTTGGCGCATTTCGGGCAGGCCACATGCTTCCAGCTCGGATGGTGGTCCAGCGGATTGCCGGGGATGGAGAAATCCACATCCTGCGGCAGGCGCACCGGCAGTTCGGATTTCGGCACCGGCACCACGCCGCAATCATCGCAATGGATGACCGGGATGGGGCAGCCCCAATAGCGCTGGCGCGACAGGCCCCAGTCGCGCAGGCGCCAGTTCACCACGCCGCGGCCATGGCCGCCCGCTTCCAGCGCATCGATCACGCGGCGCTTGGCGTCGGGCACCGACAGGCCGTTCAGGAAGTCGGAATTGTACAGTGTGCCGTCATCGGTGAAGGCAATGTCGCCGATGGCTTGCGGCCCAGTTGGCGGCTGCACCACGGGCAGCACCGACAGGTCGTATTTGCGCGCGAAATCCAGGTCGCGCTGGTCATGCGCGGGGCAGCCGAAGATCGCGCCGGTGCCGTATTCCATCAGCACGAAATTCGCGATCCAGACCGGGTAGGTCTGGCCGTTGAAGGGGTGCTTGACGCGCAAGCCGGTGTCGAAGCCGCGCTTCTCGGCCTGTTCGATCACGGCCTCGGAGGTGCCCATGGCGCGGCATTCGGCGATGAACTCCGCGGCGCCCGGGCGCGTGCAGGAAGCCGCCAGCGGGTGTTCGGCCGCGACCGCCAGGAAGGACATGCCGAACAGCGTGTCGGGGCGCGTCGTAAAGACTTCGCAGGCCTCGATCCCCGCGACCGGCTCGGCCAGCGCGAAATTCACCCGCGCGCCCTCACTGCGGCCGATCCAGTTCGCCTGCATCAGCTTCACGCGCTCAGGCCAGCGATCCAGCCCGCCCAGTGCCTCCAGCAGGTCGGGCGCGTATTTGGTGATGGTGCAGAACCACTGGCTCAGCAGCTTCTTCTCGACCGGTGCGCCCGAACGCCAACCCTTGCCGTCGATCACCTGCTCATTGGCCAGCACCGTGCCATCCACCGGGTCCCAGTTGACCCAGGCCTGCTTGCGCTCCAGCAGGCCGGCTTCCAGCATGTCGATCAGCAGCGCCTGCTGCTGGCCGTAATATTCCGCGTCGCAGGTGGCGAATTCGCGCGACCAGTCGAGCGAGAGGCCCATGCGCTGCAACTCGGCGCGCATGTTCGCGATGTTGTTGTAGGTCCACTCGCCCGGGTGAATGCCCCGCTCGCGCGCCGCGTTTTCCGCGGGCAGGCCGAAGGCATCCCAGCCCATCGGGTGCATCACCAGATGCCCCGTGGCACGCTTGTAACGCGCCACCACA
>JAIXVH010000055.1 GCA_027483125.1 Acetobacteraceae bacterium
AGCTCACCTCGCCCGTGGCCGCATCGATCGTGAAGGCTGGCGCATCCACGCCCTCGATCGACCAGGTGAGCACCACCGAACCATCGACACCGTCTGCGGCGGCCGTATAGGCGGTGCCAGTGGCATTCTCAGCGAAACTGGCAGTTCCCAGGGAGACGATGTTCATGGCGGCGTGAATCCTTCAGGAGGCCGTGTGGCCGGTCCTGAAGATCAATGGCGCAAATTGGTTGCGCCTCGGTTACCAGGCATGGGCATGGGCCGGCGTGACCGGGCTAGCAGGCTGATACGACATCCCGCGTCGGCCCCGAAGGGACCCAACCGGCGCGGTTTCGGCGCCTCGATGGAGCAGAGTGATTGGGCCGATAGGCGAAGCTGTTGATGGCGACTTGCCAGGCCACAGCATTCAAGCCGCGCGCAGGCCTGCGCCGGGCCAGGGATCAGCGGGTGCGGGCAACCTGCTGCCCGGCTGCCTGGCGCGCCACCGGCCGCGGCGGCGTCGGCAAGGCGCGGTTCACGCGCTGGTATGACCGCGTGCTGGTCGCGGGCCGTGTCCAGGTGGCACGCGTGAAGCGCGCGCCGCCCTGGTAGCTGGCATAGACCGGGCCATCGCCCATATCCGGCCGGTTGTGGATGAAGCCATAGGTCGGGTAGCTGCGGCCATGGCTGTCGCGGTCATGGCCGACCTGCACGCGCACCTCGGTCCAGGAATTATCGGACGATACATCGATCACCGACACGCCGCGCATCACGCTGCCGCGACGAATGCCCGGGCCGCCCCAATTGGCATGGTCGATTTCGATCTGGCGGGCATTGATGACGCGGCTGACGACGGCGACATGGCCCATGCGCATGGCGCCCGATCCCGGCCAAGCCAGCACCGAACCCACTTCCGGACGGTTGCCACGGGCATAGCGGCCGGCGGCGTTGTGCCACCAGTCACGACCATTGCCGCGCACTTCCATGCCGGTGACCATCCGCGCATAGGGCACGCAGGAAATGCCGCCGGAGGGGCGGCTGGCGCGTTGTGTCTGCGGGCGGGACTGGTTGCGGGCGGCCTGGCCGGCGCCGCTGCGGGATTCAGACTGGGCGCTGCGGCCATCGGGGCGAGAAGCCTGCGCCGGCGCGGTCAGCGCCACGCAACCCATGCCCACGCAAAGGCTCAGTGCCAGCAATGAAGCTCGCATGCAGTCTCCCGTGAATGCCTTTCGCTGTCCGTTGTGGTCAGCGCCCGTGTAAAGGGATGCGGGGGCCGGGCAGGTCGGGCAACCCGGAAACTGCGATACACCCGGTAATGCGGCGTGATTCGCCCGATCGGCCTGTGGATAAGTTTATGACATAGGAACATCGGCCTTCATTCGTCCGAATGACGACGGAATGCCACACTGTGGGTGGCAGGGATGCCACAGTCGGACAAGGGCGGTTTATGGCGACTTTGTGGCGATATCAGGCCAATTTGCGGCAAACTGCCGCCAACATCGCAGAAACACGTGCGACCGCCGTCCCAAGCACAGGATCAGACTCCGCAGGGCGCCATCACAGCTGCACGCCAAGCCGCCCCGCCAGATCCTGGATATACTGCCACGCCACGCGCCCCGAACGCGCCCCGCGCGTGACCGACCATTCGACGGCACCCTTACGCAGCGCTTCCTGGTCGATCGGCAACGACAGCGCCGCGGCATAGCCCTCGATCATCGCGAAGAAGGTGTCCTGGTCGGTGTTGTGGAAGCCGATCCACAGGCCGAAGCGGTCCGACAGCGAGACCTTTTCCTCCACCGCCTCCTGGCCATGGATGGCGCCCTTGGTCTCGTTCTCGATCATGTCGCGCGGCATCAGGTGCCGCCGGTTGGAGGTGGCGTAGAACAGCACATTCGCAGGCCGTCCCTCGATGCCGCCATCCAGCACACTCTTCAGCGCCTTGTAGTCGGCATCCTCGCGCTCGAAGGACAGGTCGTCGCAGAACACCAGGATGCGCCGGCGGGAGCTGCGCAGCACGTTCAGCAATTCGGGCAGGGTGATGATGTCCTCGCGCTGGATTTCGATCAGCGCGAGTGCCGCCGGATGCGCCTCATTGGCGGCCGCATGCGCGGCCTTCACCAGCGAGGATTTGCCGGTGCCGCGCGCGCCCCAGAGCATGGCGTTGTTGGCCGGCAGCCCCTGCGCGAAACGCAGGGTATTGCCCATGATGATGTCCTTCTGGCGCTCGATGCCCTTGAGCAGGCCAAGCTCCACCCGCGCCACCACCGGCACGGGGTCCAGCCGAGCCGGCGGGCCAGGGTGCCAGACGAAGGCATCAGCGCCTTCCAGCGACAGGCGTTCGGCCGGCGGCGGGGCCAGGCGTTCCAGGGCTTCGGCGATGCGGGTGAGGAGTGCGTCGTTCATGGGCGGCGCATGTGGCGGCAAAGCGGGTCGGCGTCCAGCCGCTCAGCGATGCTCCAGCGCCATCAGGCGGGTTTCAATCACCTCGGCCGGCGGCGCTGCGTCCGGCATGCCCGCGCGGAGGTTCGCCCGCATCTGGGCAATGCCGATGATGCCGGCGGCCAGCGCGTCCCGCAGCCACTGGATGTCCTTCTCCGGCCAGGCGCAGAGCTCGGCGAGTGCCACATCATGCGGATCGGGGCAGATCGCCACCACGCCGGGCGCTTCGGCGCCGTGGTATTCGGTGGAGCGGCCGCGCCAGTCGAGCGGCATGATCGCCGGCTCGGGGCCGACCCCGTCGCCGTAGTAGTGGAAGGTGCGGTGGAACATCGAGCCCTGCCCGATGGTGCCGTCGATCAGATCACCCAGCGGTTCATGGTCGGCAACGCCATCACTGTAGAGGTCGATCTCATCGGTCATCATCATCGATGCGGGCACAGGCTTGCGCGACGCGATGATGACAGCGCCGGAACCCACCACCACAAAGCGCGCATGGTTGGTGACGGCCGCGGCCGTGCGCAGGATATGATCGATCTGCGGGCGGCGCAGCATGGCTCAGCCCGCCGCGACCAGCCGCGCGACATCCTGCGAGGACAGGCCCCTGCCGAAGACCGGCCGGGTTTCGCGCAGCGCCTGGCCCTCGGCGCTGTCCTCGACCAGCAAGGCCGCAACCTGCGCCGCCGGCAGCGCCAGCACCACCCGCCAGCGCGCGACATGCGCATGCAGATTAGCCCGCGGCGCCATCGCAGTTTCCAGGTATTCGCGCGCGCTCTCGAGCAGCGAGGGGTCGGCCAGGACGCGCCGTGCCTCCTCGCAGGCCTTCAGATAGTCGATCCTATCGTGACGATCCCGGAAAACCGCTTTCATGTCAGAAATTTAGCCGTTCGGACTTGGCGCGGCAACGCCGTATTCGCCCGCCGCGCTTGACGCGCATGACGGCGCGGTTAGGTTCCGCCCCTCACCGCCAATCCGGAGCCTTCACCCATGTTCATTTCGCCCGCCTATGCCCAGGACGCCGGCGGCGCCGGTGGCGTCGTGATGCAGCTGCTGCCGCTGATCCTGATCTTCGTCGTCTTCTACTTCCTGCTGATCCGCCCGCAGCAGCGCAAGATGAAGGAACACCGCGGCATGCTGGCCGAGCTGAAGCGCGGCGACCGCGTCATCACCGCCGGCGGCATCGTCGCCGAGATCAAGAAGGTGACCGAAGGCTCCGACGAGATCGAGGCCGAGATCGCGCCGAATGTCCGCGTGACCATCGTGCGCGGCACCATCGGCAGCGTCATCAAGCCCGAAGCGGCCAACGACACCAAGGCCTGAGCGTTATAGTATAGCGGGAGCGGGCGCCCCTTCTGCCCCCGCTCTGCGCCACGCCGCCGCCGCCTGCCCATTCGATGGGCAGGCGCATGTTTGGCGGCATCCGATGCGCCAGCAGCGCCAATTGCCCAGCCGCCCCCTGATCGCCCATTTCCCCCCCCGACCAGATGGAGGGGACCCATGGCGCGTATCTTCGGAAGCAGTGATCCTTGCCTGTGCGGCCGCCCGCACGAAGGCTTCGCCTGCGAGGACGCGCCGGCCGACGGCACCGGCCTGCATGGCCAGGTGGTGGACGAGGCCGCGATCCGCGCCGCCTTCCCCGAACCCGCCACCCGGCGCGCCATGCTCGCCGCTTTCGGCGCGCCCACGCTGCTCGCCGCCATCAGCCAGTTCGTGCCGCTGCACATTGCGCGCGAAGCCATGGCGCAAGCGCCCGGCACGCCGGAAAAGCGCGACCTGAAGATCGGCTTCATCCCCATCACCTGCGCCACACCCATCATCATGGCCGACCCGATGGGCTTCTACCGGCGCCACGGGCTGAATGTGGAAGTGATCCGCACCGCGGGCTGGGCCGTCATCCGTGACCGTTCCATCGCCCGTGAATACGACGCGGCACACATGCTGGCTCCCATGCCGGTCGCGATGTCGCTGGGCATCGGCGTGGCGCAGCCCATTCCCTTTGCCGTCGCCGCCATCGAGAACGTCAACGGCCAGGCCATCACGCTCGCCAACAAGCATCGCGAGCGCCGCAACCCGCGCGACTGGCGCGGCTTCCGCTTCGCCGTGCCGTTCGATTTCTCGATCCACAACTATCTGCTGCGCGCCTATGTGGCCGAAGCCGGCCTGGACCCGGACCGCGACATCCAGATCCGCTCCGTGCCGCCGCCGGAAATGGTCGCCAACCTGCGCGCCGACAATATCGACGGCTTCCTCGGCCCCGACCCCTTCAACCAGCGCGCGGTGTTCGACGGCGTGGGCTTCATCCATGTGCTGACGCGCGAATTGTGGGATGGCCACCCCTGCTGCGCCTTCGCCGTGCCGCGCAGCATGATCACCGAGACGCCCAACACCTATGCCGCGCTGCTGCGCGCGATCGTGGAAGCCACGGCGTACTCGGACAACCAGGCCAACCGCCGCGAAGTGGCCGCCGCCATCTCGGGCCCCAACTATCTGAACCAGCCGCAGACGGTGGTGGAACAGGTGCTGACCGGCACGTTTGCGAATGGCCTCGGCCAGGTGGTGCGCCAGCCGAACCGCATCGGCTTCGACCCCTTCCCATGGCATTCCATGGCGATCTGGATTCTCACCCAGATGCGCCGCTGGAACCAGTTGCAGCGCGATGTCGATTGGCGCGCGGTGGCCGAGCAGACCTTCCTGGCACTCGATGCCGGCCGCGCCATGCGTGACCTGGGCATGCAGGTGCCCGCCAGCCCGATGCGCAACGAGACCATCCTGGGCCGCGTCTTCGACCCCACCCAGCCCGAGGCCTATATGGCCAGCTTCGCCATTCGCCGGAACTGACATGACCACCGTTCCTGTCTGGCGCGCGGCGCTGCTGTCGCTGCTGATCCTGGCTGCCCTGCTGGGCGCCTGGGAGATGGCGGTGAAGGGCAGTGCCGGGCCTTCCACGCCGACGGTCGATCCGGAACTGGCCGCCCTGCTGTCGCCCGCAGCGGCCGCCGGCGGGCAGACGGCGATGCCCGCGCCATCCGATATCGCGGTGCGGCTGTATGAATTGCTGCGCGACCCCTTCCACCAGCGCGGCACCAATGACCAGGGCATCGGCATCCAGATCGCCTGGTCCTTGTGGCGCGTGCTGGCGGGCTTCGCGCTGGCGATGGTCGTGGCGATTCCGCTGGGCTTCGTGATCGGCATGTCGCCCCTGCTGAACGCGGCGCTGAACCCGTTCATCCAGGTGCTGCGACCGGTATCGCCTTTGGCCTGGATGCCGCTCGCGCTCTACACGATCAAGGACAGCTCCATCTCCTCGATCTTCGTGATCTTCATCTGCTCGGTCTGGCCGATGCTGTTGAACACCGCCTTCGGTGTGGCGTCGGTGCGGCGCGAATGGCTGAATGTGGCGCGCACCTTGGAAGCCGGGCGCTGGCGCACCGCCATGCGCGTGATCCTGCCGGCCGCCGCACCCACCATCCTGACGGGCATGCGCATTTCCATCGGCATTGCCTGGCTGGTAATCGTGGCGGCCGAAATGTTGGTCGGCGGCACCGGCATTGGCTACTGGGTATGGAACCAGTGGAACAACCTCTCCATCGCTGACATCGTCATCGCCATCCTGATGATCGGGCTGGTGGGGCTGGCGTTGGACCGGCTGCTGGGCCTGCTGGCCCGCGCCGTGGCCTGGCAGGAGTAGGCGCGATGGACGGCATGGCAAGCGCGCTGAAGCCCTATGCGCGGGTCGAGGGCATTTCCCGCAGCTTCCCCGGGCTGACGGTGTTCCAGGATGTGTGGTTCGGCGTGAACCAGGGCGAGTTCGTCTGCCTGGTGGGCCATTCCGGCTGCGGCAAGACGACCATCCTGAATATCCTGGCGGGGCTCGATGTGCCGAGTTCCGGCGCGGTGGTGGTGGATGGCCGCGAGATCGACGGGCCGTCGCTCGATCGCGCGGTGATCTTCCAGGGCCATGCGCTGATGCCCTGGCTGACCGCCGAGCAGAATGTCGCCTTCGCGATCGGCTGCCGCCACCCCTCATGGTCCAAGGCGAAGCTGCGCGAGGCCGCGCGCGAGGCACTGGGCAAGGTGGGGCTGGCTGCGGCCGCGGAGCGCAAGCCTTCGCAGCTCTCGGGGGGCATGAAGCAGCGCGTGGGCATCGCGCGCGCGCTCGCCATCAACCC
>JAIXVH010000342.1 GCA_027483125.1 Acetobacteraceae bacterium
CCTCGACGCTGGCGACGAGGTCGAGATAGTCCTCCAGCCGCTCCACCGGCGGCAGGAAGACGCACAGCACCTTGTCGCGAATCTCCAGGCTGATGGCGGTGCGCACATGCTCGCCGCCGATCTCCTGCTCGGTGCGGTCCTGGGCGCTGGCGCCGCTGGCCTCGACCGAGCGCGACATCTGGTGGGGGAAGGGCGCCTCCACCTGGATCGGCGCCTCGGGAGCCGGCGGGTCCGCGGCGGGGCCGAAGCCGCCGGCCGCGCGCGGCAGCGGCGGGCGGGCCTCCATCGGGTCCTGCGGGTGGATGTGCGGATATGCGGCCTTCGGCACCACGGGCAGGGAGCCGAGCGGCAGGCGATAGCCCACCGGCGAATCGCCCGGGACCAGGAAGAGCCTGCCCCGGCGCAGCTTCCATTTCTCCGAGCGCCAGCGCTTGTCGCCCGCCTGACTTTGCCAGCGCTGGACGGGAATAACATAGCCGCGCGGCTTGCCCAGGCCCAGCTGGAAGACCTGCTGCATCCGCGCGCGTTCCTCCGGATCGGCGAGTCGCGGGTCGAGCGGATCGACATTGTCGGGAAGCTGCGCCTCCTTCAGAAGCCAGTATCCGGTGTCCTCATAGGCCGGCACGACATAGTCGGCGCCCAGCCCGAGCTTGTCCGACAGTCCCTCCGCCAGCGCCTCGGCCTCGGCCATCGTCGCGCCGGCCTCCAGTTCGCGGTCCTGCCCCGCCGGCGCGCCCGGCTCGCGGGCGATCAGCGATGCATCACGCCAGATCGGCTCGCCATCGGCACGCCAGTAGAGCGCGAAGGCCCAGCGCGGCAGGCTCTCGCCCGGATACCATTTGCCCTGGCCGTAATGCAGCATCCCGCCCGGCGCGAAGCGCTCGCGCAGGCGCCGGATCAGCACGTCCGCCCGCTGCCGCTTGGTCGGCCCGACGGCGGCGATGTTCCACTCCTCGCCGGTCTGGTCGTCGACGGAAACGAAGGTCGGCTCGCCGCCCATGGTGAGCCGCACATCGCCGGCCTGGAGATCGGCCTCGACCTGCTCGCCCAGCGCATCGAGCCGCTGCCAGGACTCGTCCGAGAAGGGCAGGGTGATGCGCGGCACCTCGTGCACGCGCGCCACGCTCATCTCGAAGTCGAAACTCGTCTCGGCATAGCTCGCCAGGCCCGAGACCGGGGCCGCCGAGCGGTAATGCGGCGTCGCCGCCAGCGGCAGATGGCCCTCGCCGGTCAGCAGGCCCGAGGTCGGGTCGAGCCCGATCCAGCCGGCGCCGGGGATGTAGACCTCGGCCCAGGCGTGCAGGTCGGTGAAGTCCTTGTCCGTGCCGCGCGGACCCTCGAGCGGGTCGATATCCGCCTTCATCTGGATCAGGTAGCCGGAGACGAAGCGGGCCGCGAGCCCGAGATGCCGCAGGATCTGCACCAGGAGCCAGCTCGTATCGCGGCAGGAGCCGGACTTGATGCCGAGCGTGTGCTCCGGCTCCTGGACGCCGGGCTCCATGCGGATGCCATAGGCGATGGCGCCGGCGAGGCGTGCGTTCAGGTCGACGACGAAATTGACGGTGTTGGTGGGCTCCCGCGAAATCGTGGCGAGGAACTCGGTGAGCAGCGGGCCGGCCGGCTCCGTCACCAGATAGGGCGCGAGCTCGGCCCGCAATTCCTCCGGATAGGCGAAGGGGAAGGTCTCGGCATCGGTCTCGACGAAGAAGTCGAAGGGATTGATGATCGACAGCTCGGTGACGAGATCGACCTCGATGCGGAACTCCCGCACCGGCTCCGGAAAGACATAGCGCGCCAGCCAGTTGCCGCTGGGGTCCTGCTGCCAGTTCACGAAATGCTCGGCCGGGGTGACCTTCAGCGCATAGCTGTTGATCGCCGCCCGGCAATGCGGCGCGGGGCGCAGGCGGATGATCTGGGGTCCGAGCGTGACCGGCCGATCATAACGGTAATGCGTGACGTGGTGGAGCGCGGCGATGATGGCCAAGGGCTGGGCACCTGCTTGTCATGGGCCGGCTGGCGCCGGGGCCCTTCACGTTAGCGAGGCGGGGAGGGCGCGCAAAGCCGCAACTCGCGACGCATTGCCCGATCCTGGCCGGATCGATGCACAAGAACTGTGCAGCCACATCTGGACATGCGCCTCGTCCTGCTGGACAGAGGCCGCCAACTGGTTCCACATTGATACCAATGGCCGCAGGGCGGCCGTCAATCCGAACCGATGGGGAATGCGATGCGTCACGTTGCGAAATTGATGATGGCGTCGGCCTTCACAGCCTTGCTGGCGACGACCGCCCAGACCACCATGGCCCTGGCCCAGACCCCGAAGGACACGGTGGTGATGGCCAAGCAGATCGACGACATCATCTCGCTCGATCCGGCCGAGGCCTTCGAATTCTCCGGCGTCGAGGTCGTCACCAACCTCTACGACAAGCTGATGGGCGTCGACCTCGCCAAGAACAACGAGCTCGTTCCCGAACTCGCCCAGAGCTGGAGCGTCACGCCCGACAACCTGACCTACACCTTCAAGCTGCGCCCCGGCGTGAAGTTCCACTCCGGCAATGCGCTGACGGCCGCCGACGTGGTCTATTCCTTCCAGCGCGCCGTGACGCTGAACAAGTCGCCCGGCTTCATCCTGGCCCAGTTCGGCTTCACCAAGGACAACGTCACCGAGAAGGTGAAGGCGACCGACGACTCCACCCTCGTCATCACCGTCTCCAAGCCCTTCGCGCCGACCTTCTTCCTCAACTGCCTGACCTCGGGCGTCGCCTCGATCGTCGACAGCAAGCTGGTCAAGGCCAATGAGAAGGACGGCGACTGGGGCAATGGCTGGCTGAAGCAGAATTCGGCCGGCTCCGGCGCCTACAAGGTCCGCGCCTACCGTCCCAACGAGCAGTACACGCTCGACGCCAACGAGGCCTGGTACAAGGGCGCTCCGAAGAACAAGCGCATCGTCGTGCGCCATGTCGCCGAGCCGGCCTCGCAGCGCCTGCTGCTCGAGAAGGGCGACATCGACATCGCCCGCAACCTCTCGAAGGACCAGCTGACGGCGGTGAAGGCCAACAAGGACGTCGAGCTCGTCCAGGGCGACAAGGGCTACATCCTCTATCTCGGCCTGAACACGAAGAACCCGAACTTCGCCAAGCCGGAGGTGCGCGAGGCGCTGAAGTATCTGGTCGACTACGCCTCGATCGAGCGCAACATCGTCGAGGGCACCTACAAGTCGCACCAGTCCTTCCTGCCCAAGGGCTTCCTCGGCGCGATCGACGACAAGCCCTATACCTTCGATCCCGCCAAGGCCAAGGAACTGCTCGCCAAGGCCGGCCTGCCCAACGGCTTCACCGTCACGATGGACGTCCGCTCGGTCAGCCCGATCACCGACATCGCCCAGGCGATCCAGGCGAACTGGGCCCAGGCCGGCATCAAGCTCGAGCTGCTCCCCGGCGACGGCAAGCAGACCCTGACGAAGTATCGTGCCCGCACCCACGACATCTATATCGGCCAGTGGGGCCCGGACTATCTCGATCCGCACACCAATGCCGAGACCTTCGCCATCAACGAGAACAATGGCGAGGACGCGAAGTCGAAGACGCTGGCCTGGCGCAACGCCTGGGACATCCCCGAGATGACCAAGACCACGCAGGCCAACGTGCTGGAGACGGAAGCCGCCAAGCGCGCGGCCGTCTATGGCACCCTGCAGCGCGAGCACCAGAAGGTCTCGCCCTTCGTCATCATGTTCCAGCAGGTCGAGGTTTCGGCGGACCGCAAGGGCGTCAAGGGCTGGGTCATCGGCCCGAGCTCGGACACCAACTTCTACGCGCCGATCTCGAAGAACTGAGTTTCGCGACAACGAGCCCCGCCCCGGCCTATCCCGGCCGCGGCGGGGCTTTTGCTTCCGGATGGCCCGGCGAGGCCGGTCCCGGTCCCAGACATGGAATGAAGCTGGCATGACGAGCGTGGTGGAAAGCCCGGTTCGCAGGCGCTCATGGGGCGAAACGGCAGGGCGCTGGGCGAAGATCGCCTCGCGCGAACTCGTCACCGTGGCCATCACCATCTTCGGCCTTTTGCTGATCACCTTCTTCATCGCCCGCGTCATCCCGATCGACCCGGTGCTGGCGGTCGTCGGCGACAACGCCCGGCCCGAAACCTACGAGGCGGCCCGCATCGAGCTCGGCCTCGACAAGCCGCTCTGGCAGCAGTTCGCGATCTATGTCGGCAAGGTCTTCACCGGCGATCTCGGCCGCTCGGTTCTGACCTCCAACACCGTCGTCGACGACATCAAGCGGGTCTTTCCGGCGACGCTGGAACTGGCGACGCTCGGCACGCTGATCGGCTGCCTGCTCGGCATTCCGCTCGGCGTCGTCGCCGCCGTCTATCAGGGCCGCTGGCCCGACCAGGTCGCCCGCATCATCGGCCTGTTCGGCTACTCCATTCCCGTCTTCTGGCTCGGCCTGATGGGGCTGCTGCTGTTCTACGCCAAGCTCGGCTGGGTCGGCGGGCCAGGCCGCGCCGGCGTCGCCTTCCAGGACCTGATCACGCCCGTCACCGGCATCCTGATGATCGACGCGGCCCTCGAGGGCGACTGGGATGCTGTGCGCGACGCCTGGTCCCATCTCGTCCTGCCCGCATCGGTGCTGGGCATGCTCAGCGTGGCCTATATCAGCCGCATGACCCGCAGCTTCATGATCACCGAGCTGCAGCAGCAATACGTCATCGCCGCGCGGGTGAAGGGGCTGTCCGAGTTCCGCGTCGTCTGGCGCCACGCGATGCACAATGCCTTCGTGCCGCTGGTGACGGTCATCGCCGTCTCCTACATGCACCTGCTCGAAGGCTCGGTCCTGACCGAGACGATCTTCGCCTGGCCCGGCCTCGGCCGCTACCTCACCAACTCGCTCCTCAACGCCGACATGAACGCGGTGCTGGGCGGCACGCTGGTGATCGGGGCGGTCTTCATCGGCGTCAACCTGTTGTCCGACATCCTCGGCCGGCTGGTCGATCCGCGCACGCGCTGAGGCCGCCATGACCACCTGGACCGACTATCTCCTCACCGATTCCCCGTCCTCCCGCCGCCAGGCGCGGCTCGGGCAGATGTACCGGAAATGGCTCGCCTTCCGGCGCAACCCGCTCGCCATGGTCGGGCTGTGCATCATCGTCGCGCTGCTGCTGGTCGCGGCCTTCGCGCCGCTGATCGCCACGGCCGACCCGCTGGCGCAGAATCTCGACCGCCGCCTGCTGCCGCCCTCGGGCACCAATGTCTTCGGCACGGATTCGCTCGGCCGCGACATCTTCAGCCGCATCGTCTATGGCACCCGCGTCACGCTGGTGATCGTGCTGCTCGTCGTCGTCTCGGTCGGGCCGATCGGCCTGCTGATCGGCGCGACATCGGGCTATCTCGGCGGCTGGGTCGACCGGGCGCTGATGCGCATGACCGACGTTTTCATGGCCTTTCCGCGCCTCGTTCTGGCGCTGGCCTTCGTCGCGGCGCTCGGCCCCGGCCTGGAGAACGCGGTCATCGCCATCGCCATCACCGCCTGGCCGCCTTATGCCCGCGTCGCCCGCGCCGAGACGCTGATCATCCGCCAGCAGGACTACATCGCCGCGATCCGCCTGCAGGGCGCCTCGCAATGGCGCATCGTCTGGAAGCATGTCGTGCCGCTCTGCCTGCCCTCGCTGATCGTGCGCACCACGCTCGACATGGCGGGCGTCATCCTCATCGCCGCCGGCCTCGGCTTCCTCGGGTTGGGCGCCCAGCCGCCGATTCCCGAATGGGGCGCGATGATCTCGGCCGGCCGCGAGCAGATCTTCGACCAGTGGTGGGTCGCGACCTTCCCCGGCATCGCCATCTGCATCGTCGCGCTCGGCTTCAACCTGCTCGGCGACGGCCTGCGCGACGTCATGGATGCGAGGTGAGCGAGATGGACCAGCCCCTCCTCGAACTCGACAATCTGCGCGTCGATTTCCACACGCCGACCGGCATCGTCCACGCCGTGCGCGGCCTGTCCTTCACGCTCGGCCGCGAGCGGCTCGGCATCGTCGGCGAATCCGGCTCGGGCAAGTCGATGACCGGCCGCGCCATCCTCGACCTGATCCCGCCGCCCGGCCTCGTCACGGCCGACCGCATGGTCTTCCGCGGGCAGGATCTCCTGACCATGGACAAGCGCGAGCGCCGCAAGCTGCGCGGCCGCCGCATCTCGATGGTGATGCAGGACCCGAAATACTCGCTGAACCCGGTGATGCGCGTGGGCGAGCAGATCGCCGAGGCGCTGCGTGGCAAGGGCCCGGGCGTGCGGCGCCGCGTGCTGGAAGCGCTGGAGGCCGTGCGCATCCGTGATCCGGAGCGCGTCTACAACCTCTACCCGCACGAGGTCTCGGGCGGCATGGGCCAGCGCATCATGATCGCGATGATGCTGGCGCCGGAGCCGGACCTGCTGATCGCCGATGAACCCACCTCCGCGCTCGATGTCACGGTGCAGATGCAGGTGCTGGCCATCCTGGATGACCTGGTGGCCAAGCGCGGCATGGGGCTGATCTTCATCAGCCATGATCTCGACCTGGTGGCCTCCTTCTGCGACCGCGTGCTGGTGATGTATGGCGGCCGCGTGGTCGAGGAACTGAACGCGCGCAACCTGCGCGCGGCGACCCACCCCTACACCCAGGGCCTGCTGGACAGCCTGCCGCGCATCGATGACCAGCGCGAGGAACTGCCCACGCTGCGGCGCGACCCCGCCTGGCTGGAGGACTGAGCGCATGATCGATGTGCGCAACCTCGATGTGCGTTTCGGCCAGGGCGCGGGCGCGCTGCATGCGGTGCGCGATGTCAGCTTTTCGGTGGCGCAGGGCGAGAGCTTCGGCCTGGTGGGCGAGAGCGGCTCGGGCAAGTCCACGGTGCTGCGGGTACTGGCCGGGCTGAACCCGCGCTGGACCGGGCAGGCAGCGCTGGCCGGCATGCCGCTGGGCCCGCGCGATGCGCCGCTGCCACGGCTGGTGCAGATGGTGTTCCAGGACCCCTACGCCTCGCTGCATCCGCGCCATACCGTGGATCGCGCGCTGTCCGAGCCGCTGGAGATCCAGGGCATTGGCGATGTCGGCCCGCGGGTGGAACGCGCTCTGGCCGATGTGGGCCTGGGGCCTGCCTTCCGCTTCCGCTACCCGAACCAGCTCTCCGGCGGGCAGCGCCAGCGCGTGGCGATCGCACGCGCGCTGATGCTGGAGCCCAAGGTGCTGTTGCTGGATGAGCCGACCTCGGCGCTCGATGTCTCGGTGCAGGCGGAGATCCTGAACCTGCTGCGCCGGCTGCGCCGCGCGCATGGGCTGACGCTGCTGCTGGTGTCGCACAACCTGGCGGTGATTGCGCATATGTGCGACCGGCTGGCGGTGATGAACCGCGGCGCCATCGTCGAGGAGATGGATGTGGCCACGCTGCGCCGGCAGGAGCCGCGCGAGGCCTATACGCGGCAATTGCTGCTGGCCAGCCGCGGCTATGACCGCGATGTGGCGGCGGGGATCGTGACCTATGACTGAGGGCGGGGTCAGCAGGACGAGTTGATCTTTTCCGCGGCGGCCAGTTTGTCGATCGTGCCATAGCGGCCCGCCTCCATCATCCGCCGCCACCGGAACGCTCGGCGGTGGCATCAACCCGGCTGGACCGGGATCCATGCCTGCACGCTCTCTGACCAGAAGCTCACCTGCACGTGGCCCCGGCCGGTTGCCGCCAACTCCCCGGCGAGGCGCTCGGCAAGGATGCGCCCCTCCGCCTCATGTGCCGCCGCCTCCGTCGCGCTCCAGCGCGGTTTTGCGCTGGGATTGTCCCAATCCAATGCATCGTCGAAATCCGACCTCCAGACGTTCAGGTCGAGCGCCAGGGCCCAGGAGATGCCGAAGAAACGCGCATCGATGTTGTGATCGAACCCGCCACTGGTGCCCCAGAGAGGGTCGTTGCCGGCCTCGGCCATGAGCTTCACCGCGGACACGTCATAACGCGAAAGGCGCGGCCAGGGCACCGGCTCGAAGCGGAGCTGGCCGGGGGCAAGGCGCGCCGCCAGTTGCTCGAAGATGGGCCGTCCTGCCTGTTCCATCCTGGCCGCGCCGTCCGGCGCCTTGAAGCGGCAACGCTGCGGATCTGCAGCGTCGGCCACATCACGGAACACGTCCATCCAGTATTGGATCAGATGCTCATCCGCTTCGGTGAGCATGTCCGGCGGCAGCAGTTCTGCGACGGGTTGGCGCGTATTGGCGTCAAACAGTCCGCCCTGATCCCAGGAAGGCGACAGGACGAGGGGGCTCGAGCGGAGCCGTGCCTGGAATTCCTCCTGCGGATCGGCGAGACCCGCATTCCCACCGTCCATGGCCCCGTCAAAGCGGCGCAGGCCCGGAACGGACTGCATGCGCCGCATCAGATGGACCCCATACACGACCAGTCCGGCCGCGAGCAGCCCGACCAAGGCAAGCACCGGCCAGGCCTCCTCCCGCCAGGGCCGCAGCACCCTGCCCCAGCCGGCGACGGCGATCAGCGCCGTTGCCGCCAGGTAGACCCAGAAGGCGCGCCATCTCTGGGCTCGGCCGTGCTCCTCCGGCGGATCGAGGGGATCGAAGAAGCGGGGAGCGAGGACGAAAACATGGATGGCGTAAAGCGCTGCCGAGACGGCGAAGAAGGGCAGCGCCACATCCAGCAGCGCCATGAGCGCGATGCCTGCTACGCCGACCAGAAGCAGCTGCGTCGACAGGAACCAGGCACGCCGTCTCTCTGCAGCTGTCTCGCGCGGATCGGACGCGGCCAGGGCCGAAAGAGCCTGCGTCAACAGAAGATCCATGGCGATACGGCGCAGGCCGAGACCCGCGGCGAGGGCGTAGAATGCTCCGAGAAGGCGAAGCGCCCATCCGGCGGCGGTGCTCAGATCCTCCATCGACAGCTCTGCGCGTGCGCAACCTGCAAGGGCTGCCCGGCGAGGAAAACCGCGGCGTCGCGCAGCATCAGCTGTGAATCAGCTTCCAAACGGCCCCTCCAAAAAACTCGCTGCATCCTGATTTAACGAGAAAAAATCTGTTCGGGGTAGGCTCCCGATTGACGCACTCCCCTGAAATGGCGCCTTTTCTCGGCAGAGTCCGATCCAGCAAGGGACGGACGAATGCAGCGCAGCAGGTTCAGCGGTCGGCATCTATGCCGACCAGAGCATCGTGATTTTGCAAGAGCATGATTGAGCGCCTCCGCGGCCTCACACCATACGAGTTCATCTGCTGGACATGGGCAGAAACCCCGGAACGATTCAGCAAAATCCGCACCGCCAGATGCCGGGACCAAACAACTAGGGAGGGGGGGGTGCTGAGGCGTTTATCCACACTCGCCATGGGCGGTCTGCGCTGCTCGGGTCATGGATGGGCCTGGTGGCGGGCCCGATGGCTGACAGTCCATTCAGCCATCTCCTCGTCATTGACAATCTGGCGAGCCGCATCTCCCGCCAGCGATCCGCGCCATGCTCTGGCTCTTCTACAACACCATCGCGGACATGATCGCGGCCGCGGCTATTCAAGCCTCGCCTCGGCCCTGCCCCTGCCCTCTGCCCCCTGCCGGCCCGACAGCCTCACATCCCGAGCTACTCCACCGTCACACTCTTCGCCAGGTTGCGCGGTTGGTCCACATCGGTGCCCTTCAGGACTGCGACATGATAGGCCAGCATCTGTACGGCAATGGCGAATAGGATGGGCTGCGTGAATGCGCCGACCTCCGGCAACACGGTCACCCGGGACGCAAAGCTGCGCAGTGCCGGCGCGCCCTTCGCATCCGTGAAGGCCATGATGCGTCCGCCGCGTGCGGCCGCTTCCTGCAGATTGGACAGGGTCTTCTCGTAGAGCGGGCCCGAGGGACACAGGCTGATGACCGGCACAGAGTGATCGATCAGCGCGATCGGGCCGTGCTTCATCTCGCCGGCAGCATAGCCCTCGGCGTGGATATAGCTGATCTCCTTGAGCTTGAGCGCCCCTTCCAGGGCGATCGGATAGAGGCTTCCCCGGGCCAGGAACAGGACGTCCCTCGCCTGCGCGACCTCGGCCGCGAGGCTCCGAATCTGCGCATCGGCCTCCAGCACATGCGCGGCCAGATGCGGCAGCTCGAGCAGCGCCTTGGTCAGGCGGCCTTCGTCGATGGTGGTCAGTTCGCGGCGCGCACGGCCGAAGCCGATGGCAAGACACGCCAGCACCGCCAGTTGCGCGGTAAAGGCCTTCGTCGAAGCGACGCCGATCTCGGGCCCGGCCACCGTCAACAATGTGCCGTCGCTTTCGCGCATCATGCTGCTCTCGGGCACATTGACCACAGACAGCACCGACTGGCCGTTCTCGCGCAGCAGCCGCAGCGCGGCGAGGGTGTCCGCGGTCTCGCCTGATTGCGACACCATGATCGCGCCGCCGCCTTCGAGCAGTGGCGGCCTGCGATAGCGCAGTTCCGATGCGACATCGGCATCCACCGGAATGCGCGCCAATTGCTCGATCCAGTAGCGCCCGACCATCCCAGCCAGGAAAGCGGAGCCGCAGGCGCTCATCGTCAGGCGCGGCACCACAGCGGGGTCGAAGGGCAGCGCGGGCAGCCGCACTTCCAACGTCTTCGGATCCAGGTATTGCCGCAGCGTGTCACCCAGCACGGCGGGGTGCTCGTGCAGCTCCTTCTGCATGTAGTGGTCGTAGTGGCTCTTGCCGATCTCTGCGTTCGAGACGGTGGTCAGCCGCACGGCGCGCTGGACCGGCTGGTCATGCGCATCGAAGATGGCCGCCCCGTCATGGGTCAGCACCGCGTAGTCCCGCTCCTCAAGATAGGTGATCCTGCGGGTCAGCGGCGCGAGCGCGAGCGCATCGGAGCCGATGAACATCTCACCTTCGCCAAAGCCAATCGCCAGCGGCGCGCCATGCCGTGCGGCGACCAGAATGTCCGGCCGGCCGGCGAACATCACACCAACCGCAAATGCGCCTTGCACGCGGCGCAGCGCGCGCGCGACGGCGGGCACCGGCTCATCGCCCTCGACCAGGTGCAGGTCCACGAGCTTGCAGAAGGTCTCGGTATCGGTGTCGGTCTCGAAGACATATCCCTTGTCCTCGAGCTCGGCGCGCAGCTCCGCGAAATTCTCGAAGATGCCGTTGTGCACCACGGCCACGCGGTCCGTTGCATGCGGATGCGCGTTGCGCTCGACCGGCGGGCCATGGGTGGCCCAGCGTGTATGGCCGATGCCGATGGCGCCCGGCAGCGGGTCATCGGCCAGCGCCGCGGCCAGATGGACCAGCTTGCCTTCCGCACGACGACGCCTGATGCGCCCGTCGACCAGGGTGGCGATGCCCGCACTGTCATAGCCACGATATTCCAGTCGCTTCAGCGCATCCAGCAGACGTGGCGACGCTTGCTCGCGCCCGACAACTCCGACGATTCCACACATGGCTATAATCCTCCGAGAGGTGTGATTGGCGGGTCGCGACGGGGCGGCTCGCGCCCGCGTCGCATGGGCTCAGCCAGCCGGCATCAGCAGCCGCGGCAAGGGTGCCTCGCGCACGCTGGACCGGCGCTCGAAGAAGGCGTGGCTCGGCTTCGAGGGCGAGGACAGGCTATCGAGCAGGCCGCGCAGCCCGCCCTCCAGCCGGGTATCGGCGGTGACACCGAGCGTCGCGGCGAGCCGTGCGCTGTCTCCGAGAGAGACACGGATATCGCCACGGCGCGCCGGCCCGTAGGTGACCGGCACCGGCTCGCCCACGATGCTCTCCAGCGCCGCGATCAGGTCGAGCAGCGTGGAGGCGCGGCCGGTGCAAAGGTTCAGCACATCCGCCCGCGGCCGTTGCAGCAAGCTCTGCATGCCGGCGAGCAGGCCGCGCACGACATCCTTCACATGCACGAAGTCGCGCGACTGCATCCCGTCGCCATGGATCATCACGCCCTGCCCCAGCCAGGCACGGTTGGCGAAGATCGAGATGACGCCCGAATAGGGCGATGCCGGATCCTGCCGCGGACCATAGACATTGAAGAAGCGGAAACCCAATGTCGGCACACGGTGCACCTTCCAGGCCACGGCCGCGTGCAGCTCGCTCGCCAGCTTGTCCGCGCCATAGGCTGTCAGCGGATCGGGACGCGCATCCTCGCGAACCGCAGCCTCCCCCTGGTCACCGTAGATCGCGGCCGAGGAGGCATAGACGACAGGCAGGCCTGATGCGTCCCGCGCAGCGTCGAGCACGGCAATGGTGCCGGTCTGATTGGCACGGTGCGTGCCCACCCAATCCTCGTTGGAGCGCTGGACCGACGCCACCGCGGCCAGGTGGAAGGCGCCCGCGCAGCCGCGCATCGCCAGCCGCAGCAGCTCCGCATTGGCGACATCACCGACGATCAGTTCGGCGCGCGGGTCGAGGTTGCTGCGCTTGCCGGTCGAAAGATTGTCGATCACGCGCACCTTGTAGCCCTGGTGCAGCAGCACGTCGGTCAGGTGGGAGCCGATGAAGCCGGCGCCGCCGGTGACAAGCATCGTGGTCATGAGTGTGGCCTTACCGCTGGGTTGTGGACGATGAAGACGAGGTAGAGCAGCCGGTGCAGGGCGCGGCCCAACAGCGCTGTGGCGAAGCCGGCCGCAATCATGGCGGCGAGGAGGTAGGACCAGCCTGATGCCTCGAACCCGAAGGCGAGAGAGGCCGTGGTCAGGCCGCCATTCAGCAGCAGGAAGACAGTGACCGCCCAGAGCTGGTCGCGCCGCGCATCGAGGTAGGCGAGCACCACCATCGCGGCCAGGAACAGCGTGTGGAACGGCGCGGCCATCACGCCCAGGCGGAAGATCGGCGCCTGCGCCTGGGTCAGGATGCCGGCCGAGACCAGCAGCGGTGCCGCGAGCACGCCCAGCGCCGCCACCAGCGCCTGCAGCAGCAGCAGCGACAGCGCGCCACGCGCCACGACCTCGGCCAGGTTGCGCCGCAGCCCATCCAGCTCCGCCAGGGATGCGCCGGTCAGCAGACTGTCGAAGAAGCTGCGCCAGGCGCGGAACAGCTCCGTCTCCAGCTTGACGAAGAACAGTGCCATGCCGGGTACCAGCGCCAGCGAGGCCACGAACATCGCGCTGTCATAGGCGGGCCTGTTGGGCAGACCCGGAGTGGTCAGTTCGGCCAGCGGGCCGGCCCAATGCACCCATTTGTCCATCCAGGGCGCAGCCGCGCCCAGCAGCCCCACCAAGGCGAGCACGCGATAGGGGCGGATGCTGGCACGCAGCTCGGCCCAGTCGCGGGTCTGCGCCGGGAATTCGTGCAGCAGGCGCATCGCGGCCAGCATCAGCGTGATCGTCAGCCCGATGGTGAAAGCACCGATCAGCATGGTCGCACCACCTGCCGCGCCGGCCAGTGCGGCCAACACAGTGGCCGTGGCGGTGCCGGCCAGGAAGCTCGACAGCACCAGCACATGGTCGCGCAGCACGCTGAGATAGCCGAGGACCATCCACAGCGCCGTCAGCGCCATGAAATTCGCGATCGCGACAATGCGCGTCTCCAGCGGCAAATCGGTCAGGAAACCCCACAGCAACAGCGCGACAGGCAGTGCCGCCAGCAGCGCCAGCCGCGTCAGCGCGACGAAGCCGCCCGAGAGCAGTCCCGGCCTGCGCAGATACAGGTCATCGGCGGCAAGCCGCGTGGCCAGCAGCGCGAAGGGTGCGGCCAGCACGATCGAGAGACAGAAATTCCATGACAGCACCACCCGGAAGCTCTCATGCGCCCAGGGCGCCAGGTGCAGCCTGCCCCAATGCTCGGAGCCCAGAATGGCCAGCACCGTCATTAGCCAGGGGCCGGAGGTGATCGCCGCGGCCGCGCTCCAGGCGCCGAAGCGGCTGCCCAGATCATCGCGCTCGGCCAGGCGGCGCAGAACGAAGCCGACACCCGCCATGTCAGGCCGCCTTCCGCGGCGCGGCCGGCGCATCCGCCAGCGCGATCGCGTCGCGATAGATCGCGGCATAGGCGGCGTCGCAATCCTGCTTCAGATAGCGCATGCGAATGCGCTCACGCATGGCCGCGGCAGCCGCCGCATGGACCGTGCCATCGGTCAGCAGGCGCAGGCAGGCGGCCGCAACTGCCGCGGGGTCCGCCACCGGCACCACCATGCCGCCCGGCCCGAGCTGCGCATCCGGCCCCGCCGGATCGCCCATGATCATCTCGCGGCAGGAGCCCACATCGGTCGCGACACAAGGCACACCCGCCGCGCCGGCTTCCAGGATGGTCAGCGGCTGGGCTTCGCTGATCGAGGTCAGCACATGCACATCCAGCCGTCCGAGCCACTCTTTCACCTGCACCCGGCCACGCAGATGCACGCAGCCTTCCAGCCCCATGTCGCGCAGCAGCGCATGGCACTCCGCCGCATAGGCGGGATCCTCTTCCTCTGGGCCCAGGATCTCGACCTGCACGGCGGGCATGTCGCGGCGCAGGATGGCGGCGGCGCGGATGAAGGTCTTGATGTCCTTGATCGGCACCACACGCCCGATCAATCCGATGGTCGGCGGCCGCGCGCCGCCCTCATGCGGGCCGGGCACGCGCGGGATGGCGGCATAGGCATCGGCCGCGATGCCGTTGGGGACCACGCGCAGCCGCTCGCTCGCCGCGCCGTCGCGCAGCTGCATCGCCTGGTTGCCACGATAGAGCGTGATGATCGGGTCGGCCGCGGCGTAAGTCAGTCGCGCGAAACCCTCGAAGGCGCCGACCCACAGGTCGCGCAGGTCACGCACCAGCTTGTCGGGCGCGAAGGACAGCTCGGGGTCGCGGTGGAGCCAGTCCGCCATCGCCACCTCGATCCGGCGCTCATTCGTGTAGATGCCGTGCTCCGACAGGATCAACGGCCGGCCGGTGGCAATGGCCAGCCGCGCGCCGAGCAGACCGGCAAAGCCGGTCGAGACGGCATGCCAGCAGCGGGCCGGCGGGATCGTGGACAGCAGCACCGACAGCGCACCGTTCAGCAGCGACCGCCAGGACCAGAAGAAATCCAGGAAGGAGGTGCCGGGTGCCAGCGCCTCATAGGCGGCGCACGCCGCGGCGAAACCTTGCTCACTGTCCAGCAGCTGGTGGCGGCCGGCGCCAGCGGCCCCGGCATTGGCGAAGGCGGCCAGGTCATCGGGCCCCAGCGTGCCCTGCATCAGCCGCGGCAGCGCCGCGAGCGCCGGTTGCCACGCCGCGCGGGGCACCCGCGCGAGACCCTGCGGCGGCGCCTGCAAGGGCACATCCTGGATGGTGACGACATTGGCCGGCACCTCGTAGCGACGCGGCCGCTCGCCAGGCTCGGGCACCAACGCCACGATATGGAACCGCAACTCCGGATGCGAACGGATCAGGTCATGCACCCAGGAGGAGACGCCGCCGAGCACATAGGGATAGGTCCCTTCCAGCAACAGCCCGACATCGGCGGGCGGCGAGGGTTCATGGCGTGGTGTCATGCGACGCCCCCGGCGGCGCGCTGTACAGGTGCCGCCATGTCGGCAGCATCGGGCGCAAGCCACAGCCGAAGCGTAGCAAAGAGTGGGCTTTCGGGCAGCGCCAGGGGCGCCAGCTGCGCGCGATGCGCTTCGACCAACGCCTGCGTGCCTTCGATATCGCCCAGGCGAAACCGTGCCTCAGCCAGGCAGGCGATGCCCGCAGCATCCAAAGCCCCTTGCGCCAGACGGGCCTGCAGTATCCGCGAGGCCTCCTCCGGGCGGTCCAGGGCCAGCAGGTTGCCTGCCAAGGAGACGGAGCTTTCAGCGTCCACCGGCAGGTCGCACCACAGTTGCACCGCCTCGCCCCGCAATTCCTGCGCGCGCTCAGCGGCAATCAGGCCGCTGGCAGCCATCAGGTCAAGGTGACGCGCCAGGCCCAGCCGGTCACCTTCGGCACGCAGGCGCAGGGCCTCGGCCGAGAGCTTGGCCTCGACGCGCGCGACAGCCGCCGCCGCCTGGGCGCGCAAGGGCCGTGCCGGCGCGTTCAGCGCAGCGCGCAGCAGGGGCGCGAATTCAGGGCGGAATTCGCGCGCCATCACCGCCACCACGCGTTCCTGCTGCTGCACTTCACCCCAGCGCAGCACATCGGCGAAGGCGACGGCGCGTTGCCCACCCGCCGCATCCCCCTGCAGGCGGTTCACGCGCTGCTGCAGCCGATCAGCCTGGAAATTGGGGAACATGATGCTGCGCCAGGCTTCGGCATCGGCGATGTCCCGGCGCAGCAGCGGCGCACACAGCATCGCGGGCAGCAGTCCCAGCAGCGCGAAAGGCCCCAGCACAGGCAGCAGCAACCGCAGCAGGACAAGCTTGGCGGAACCGGGCAGCGACCACAGCGCGGCACAGGCGCCGAGATGCAGCGCCGCGGCCAATGACAGCCCCACCGCCGGTGGCAGCAGCCACAAGGCCGCGACCGCAGCGGCCTCCAGCAGGCAGAGAAGGGTGATCAGGAGCGCCATCACGCTGCCTTCACACTGTGCAGCATGGTGACGCCCACCTGCAGGCGCATGGCCATTTGGGCATCGTGACCCGCAACGCCCTGGCGCAGACGCCGCGCGACGATGCGCGCGCCTTCCGCATCCGTGCCCACGAGCAGCACATGTTGCCGCGTGCCGTCGAGATCGCCGAGCAGCACCAGGTCGGAATGGCGACTGATCTGCTCCAGCACAGCGTTGATGATCGTGGCATCGGCCATCCGGTCCTGCGGCAGCGTGACGTTCAGCACCGCAAGGTCGAAGCCCACCCGGCGCGCCAGCTTGACCATGAATGCACCTGCTGGGCCGCTGCTGTAGGCGCCAACGGTGCGGTGATTGGGGCCAAGGAAGCGCGCGCCCTCGGCCTCGCGCAGCGCGCGGGCACGCGCCAGCGCGGTGCCGATCCAGCCGCACAGCGCGCCAAAGCTCGCCACCGTGTCGATGCCGAAGGCGCGGAAGGGGATGGCTTCGATCGCGACCAGTCCGAGCAGCGTGTCATTCTCGCCGCGCACAGGCGCGACCAGAAGCGCCCGCTCGCGCAGGATCGCGCGATCCTCGGCGCGGGTCGCAACCAGACAGTCCCGCCCGGCCTGCAGGGCTGCCACCCACTCCTCCGCCGGGATCGGCGCGCGGCCCGCGGCCTCGCCCTCGGCGCCGGCCAGCACCAGCCCCTGCGGCCCCAAGAGGTGGATGGACAGCGCCTCAGCGCCAGTCGCGGTGCGGATCAGTGCCATGCCGCCGCGCACGACGCTCGCCTCGTCATGGCCGAGCCCGGCGGCCATCTCGAACATCTGGCCGAGCGTATTCAACCGCGCCGCGATCGCCGCTTCCAGCGCGCGGTTGGTGCCGAGCAGGCCCTCATTGTGGTCGAGCGCGCGGTCGAGGTCGCGCTGCACGCGTTCGACCGCGCCGCGCGCCGTGTCCCGCTGCAAGCGCAGCCGGTCGGTCAGGCCGCCCACCAGCAGGACGATCAGCGTCCAGATCAACGGGTCACGCAGGATGGTCAGCAGCCAGGTGGTCTCATCCTCGCCGAATTGCTGTTCGGGCAGCCCTGGCAGCAGCAGCAGCATGGCGATGGCGGCGATCAGCGCGCCACGGGTGGTGCCGTGCTGGGCCGCGACCACCAGCACCGCCAGCCCATAGGGATGCGGCGAGGGTTGCCAGCCCAGCAGCTGCACCACCAGCGTGATGCCGCCGAGCAGCACCACGGCCTCGATCACCCAGCCGGCGGCCAGGATGCGGAAGCCTGTACGAGGGGTGCCCGCGCCGCTCATTGCAGAGCCACCGCCACGAAGCCGCCGGCGCGCCAGACCGGCCGTGCCTGATTGGCCAGCGAGGGGCCCACGCCCAGTTCCGCGCCATAGCTCACGCGCTGGCCCGGCTGGCTGGTCACGCGCACCAGACCGACAGGCCCGTTGCCGCCAAAACGGTCGAAGGCCCAGCCGCCGCGCAGCGCCACCTGGGTGGGGCCGAGCGGCCCTTCCAGCACGGCATCCAGCGTGTGCACCTCACGCGTGCGGGAATCGAGGATGGGCAGGCCGGCCAGTGTGGCGGCCGTGCCCAGGTATTCGCCCAGCAGGCTGTAGCCCAGGCGCAGCCGCAGCTCCTCGAAGGGTTGCAGGCGCCGCGGCGGGGTCCAGCTGATGCTGGCGTTGACCGTCGGACCTTCATTGGCGGTGCCACGCCCGGGCACGCCATAGCGGACATAACCCACGCCCAGGGCGGCGGTGACGCCTTCCGCCGGTCGCAGCCGGTATTCCGCCGTGGCACGGTCCATGCGCGCGCCGGCCTGCAGCGCCATCAGCGTATCCCACCATGGCTGGTTCCAGGTGCCGGACAATGCGAGTTCGCCGGCGCTCAGCCGCATGACATGGCTGACCGCAACGCCTGGCGCGCCCGCGCTGGCCAGCACACCGAGGCTGGTGGCGGCGCCACTCTCCCAGCGCCGTTCCAGGCGGACCTCGCCGCGCGGTGCGATCACCGAAAGCGGGCGCGCCACGCTCTCGCCGGAGCGGCGCAGGGCGTTGGCCGCGCCGTAGCGTGTCTCGACGCCGATGCTCGCCCGCCAGCCATCGACGACGGGCGTCGACCCGCTCAGGCTGAGCGAGGCCACACGCTCGCCATTGGGCGCGGCCGCACCGAAGCTCTCGGCCCGCAGGACTGCGCCTTGCTGGGCGGCGATGCGCTGGCGGGCGGCGGCGATGCCGGTGGCGCCCGGATCGACGCCCAATGCACTGTTCAATGTGCGCAGCGCCAGGTCGACGCGGCCGGCCTCGGCCTCGAGCATGGCGAGTTGGGTCAACAGCGCGGGGTCGTCGGGCGTTTCGGCCAATAGCTGGCTGAGCAGCCGCCGGGCCGAGACCAGGTCACCCCGGCGCTGGGCCGCGCCGGCCTCGGCGGCGCGCAGCCGCCGCTCGGCCGCATTGCTGGCAGCGGCGGTGACCTCGATCACCACCGCGGCACCGGCGCCCCGCAGCACCAGCCGGGCGACCCCGGGCGAGGCCAGGCGCAACCGCACAGCATCGAAGCCGATCGCCACGCCTTCGACCTGCGGATTGGCACCCGGGCGCCCCAGGGCTTCAAGAACGGGAATGTCGGCGGCAGGGATGCGGCGCTCAAAGCGCAGCACCCACTCGCGGCCATCGGCGTCGCTGGTCACGGCTTGTGGACGAGCGCTGAGGATAATGGCGTCGGGCTGGGCCAGGGCGGGGGCTGCCACGCACAGCAGCGCGAGCACGGCCGACAGCATCAGGCGGCCCCATGGGCAGTGCATCGCCCTGGCGATCATCTGGTGGTGCCTGCGGCCCCGACACTCAATGACACTGGCCGTCACGCGGAAACTGCCTTCTCGTTGCATGCGAACGATAGCACGCAATCGTGAACAAACAACTTAAATTTGACAAGTGTCGTTTTTTAGGACATCGTCGCGATATCGTGATACCAATTTCAATGGGTTACCGAAAGAGAATACACGTTATGCGCGAATTTCCGTTCCGTGCAAGTGGCTCCGTCATCGAGGCAGGCCGACGCGCCATGGCATGCCTGGCCGGTGCATCGATGTTGCTGCCCGGCGGCGCGCAGGCGCAGCGCCGCACGCAGCGCCATGAACGCTTCGTCGTGTATTACAGTGACCGCGCGCCCATCTCCGCCTTCGCACCGTTCCAGACCGCTGTGCTGGACGCCGACTACCACCCCCCGCTGGCGCCGCTGCGCGCGCGCGGCATCCGCTGCTTCGGCTATATCAGCGCCGGCGAGGCCGAACGCGCCCGCAGCCATGCGCCCGATCTGCCGCCGGAAGTGGTCTTGGCCGAAAACCCCAATTGGCCGGGCTCCCACTACGCGGATGTGCGCCATCCCGCCTGGCATGCGCTGGTGCTGGACCGCCTTGTGCCCCAACTCCTGGCCCGCGGCTTCGATGGCATCTTCCTCGACACGCTCGATAATCCCCCCTTCCTGGAGGCGCGCGATCCTGTCGCCAATCGCGGCATGACAGCGGCCGCGGCCGCGCTCGTGCTGGCGATCCGGGCGCGCAACCCGGGCGTGCCGATCATGCTCAACCGTGCCTATGAACTGCACGAGGCAGTCGGCGGAGCCATCGACATCGTGCTGGCCGAGAGCCTGCTCGGTGGCTACGACTTCGCTGCGCGCCGCTACCGACCCGTCGATGCGGATGGCGTTCGCTGGGGCCTGACGCGGCTCGATGCGCTGCGCAGCCGCCACCCTTCGGTGCGCATCTTCGCGCTCGACTATTGGGACCCCGAGGACCTGGAGGGCATCCGGCGCCTCTACCGAACCAACCGGGAGCGCGGCTTCATACCCTATGTCGCGACCATCGACCTGCATCGGATCGTGACCGAACCATGAGCCACCGCATCCCCCGCCGCGGTCTGGCCGCGCTGCCCTTCGCATCGGCGCTGCCGGCCGCCGGCGCGGTGCCACCATCGGCGCCGCTCCGCCGCACGGTGCTCGCGCTGTACGACAGCCGCGTCGATGCCAATCTGCGCATCGCCCAGATACACCGGCTGACGGCCATGCCGATCGAATGGCTGGGCCTGGTGCCGCGCTATCATGATGTCCGGGCGGGTCTGCCCTCCTTCGACGAAGCTGACATCCTTGGCGCCATCACCTGCTTCCCTGAACCGACCCTGCCGGACCTTGCCGCCTTCGCCAGCTGGGTGGAGCGGCTTGTCGCCTCAGGACGGCGGCTGGTGGCGGTGGGCGACATCGGCAGCGAGCCCGGCCGCCTGCCCAGCGAGACCCAGGATATTCTGCGCCGGCGCATCTTCGCCACGCTCGGCTTGACGCTGCGCGGAAACTGGCAGGCCGTCACCCGCGGCGACCGCATCCTGCACGAGGCCGCCCCCTTCGAGGCCCCCGCCGCCGAGGGGGCCGTCAACGCGCATGAGGTGATCGAGGCCGGCCCGGGCGTCACCGCCTGGACCGTGGTCCAGCGCCGCGACGGGCAACGCTCGGTGGTGGCTTCCAGCTCTGCCCATGGCGGGCACATCGCGCCCGGCTTCGTCACCGCGATGCATGTCGCCACCGGCACGCAGCGCTGGCGCATCGACCCCTTCGCCTTCTTCGACGCCGCCTTCGGCGTGGCCGGGCAGCCAAGGCCCGATACGACAACGCTCTGCGGCCGACGCATCTACTACAGCCACATCGACGGCGACGCCTGGCAATCAGTCAGCCAGGTGCGCGGCCCGGGCGGGCAGCGTGTGACCAATGCCGAGGTGATCCTGCAACGGGTCATCGCGCCCAACCCCGACCTGCCGGTGACCGTCGCCCCGATCGGCGCGGAAATCGACACCACGGCGCGCGGCGATGCGCGCGCCATCAACACCGCGCGCGCCCTCTTCGCCATGCCGCAAGTGGAGATCGCGACGCATACCCAGACCCACCCTTTCGATTGGCGCTTCTTCGAGAGCTACACGCGCGCCAAGGAGGACCCGTTCCGTGAGGCCTGGCGCCGCATGCAGCTGGACCCCGGCGGCTGGGGCAGCCTCAATGCCTCCCCGGAGCTGCGCGAGCGCAATGGCGGCTCCCCCAGCTATGCCGTGCCGCGCGCCTATGGCGACCGCACCTTCGACCTGACGGACGAGGTCTCGGGCAGCCGCGCGCGGATGGAGGCCCTGGCACCCCGCGGCAAACGCTGCCCGCTGTTGCAATGGTCGGGCGACTGCGCGCCCTTCCCCGCCGCCATCGCCGCGGTGGAAGAGGCAGGCATGGTGGCGATCAATGGCGGCGATACACGCTGCGACAACGACCATCCCTCGGTCAGCGCAGTGGCGCCAACCGGCCTGCAGATTCCTGGGGCGGGGCTGCAGATCTACGCGTCCAACAGCAACGAGAACACCTACACCGAGCTCTGGTCCAACCGCTTCTTCGGCTTCCGCGATCTGCCCCTCACCTGGGAGCGGACCGGTGCGCCGCGCCGCCTGAAGCCCATGAACCTCTACTACCACATGTATTCCGGCGAGCGCCTGGCCAGCCTGCAGGCATTGCAGGACAACATCACCGCGCTGCGGCGCAACCCGTTCATCGGGGTCACCACATCGCGCTTCGTGCACGCCGCGCGCGGCTTCTACCGCGCGAGGCTGCTGCGTGAGGGCGAGGCGGCCTGGCGCGTGCTGGACCGCGACGGGCTGGCCACGCTGCGCTTCGCCGATGCCGGCGCGCGCATGCTGGACGCCGAGGCCTGCCGCGGCGTGCTGGGCGAGAGCATCGCCAATGGTGATCTCTATGTGGCGCTGGACCCGGCCGAGCCGGCGCCGCTCGTCGTGCTGCGTGCGCGCAGCGCAGCCCCACCGCCGCGCCCGCTGCTGCGCGATGCGAGCTGGGAGGTCAGCGCGCTGCAGTGGCAAGCCAATGGCGATTTCGGCTTCCAGGCACGTGGATGGGGACCGGGCGCCTTCGCCTTCTCGGTCCGGCGTGATGGCGCCTGGCGGGTCAGCGCCGGCACCTGGCAGGGCCGCGCAGAGAGCCGCCAGAACCTGTTGGCATTCAGCCTGCCACCGCATGGCGCGGACGGGCTGGCGGTCACATTGACACCGGCATGAGGCAGCACGCATGCGGATCTTTCTGAGCCTGGGCCTCGGTTTCACGCTCCTTGCAGGTGGCACCATCGGCGCCGCGCTGGCGCTGCGCGCAGGGCCGACCGAACTGGGCCGCGCCGCACTCGATCGCGGCGATCCGGCCGCGGTGCAACGGGTGCTGGACGCCGCACGGCAAGGCCCGGTCCGATCCGGGCAGGTGGTGCCACTGGTCGAACTGGCGCTGGCCATGGGCGACCCGGCGCTGGCCGCACAGCTGCTGGAACGTTTCCTGACGCAGCAGCCGGGACATCCAGCGGCCCTGCGCCAATTGGCCGAAGTTCTGGAACAGATGCGCGATAGCCGCCGGCTGGCCGAGGTGCTGGAAACCATCGACCGACAACAGCCCAATGCCGAACATCTACGCCGCGCCAGCGAGCTTCATCAGAGCCAGGGCGACACCGAAGGTCATGCGCGCACCCTGACACGGCTGTTCGAGCGCGGTGACGCGAACCCCGATGAGGCCCTGGCCCTGGCCAATCTCCTCGCCGACAGGGGCGAGACAGGCGGCGCGCTGGATGTGCTGACAGCCATCCTGCGCACCGGCGCGGGCGAGAGGCAGATGGAGGTCCTGGCGCTGGCCGCGGTGCTGGCGGCCGACCAACCGGCGCGCCTGGCCGCACTCGGTCGTCTGCCGGGCCTGCGCGACAGGGCAATGGCGATCGCGGGCCAGGCCCTGATGGACCGCGCCCAGCCCGCGGCCGCGGCCACGTTGCTGCGCGCCGCACCAGCCGCGGCGCAGGACAGCACAGAGGTCATGCCCGTCATCCTGGAGGCCGAGTTGCAGTCGGATATGGCCGCGGCCATCATCCGGCTGGACCGGCTGGCCCAAGCCGGGCTGGCCAGCCCCCGCCGCCTGGTGGATCTGCTGGTCATCCGGTCCAATCGCGGTGAATGGGAACAGGCGCTGGCGCTGTTGCCCCGCATCCCGGACGCCGAACGCCCCGACTGGCTCGGTGGCTGGCTGCTGGAGCGGCTGGATGCGGCAGGCCGGCGCGCATTGCTGGCGCGGCTCGATATCCAGGGGCCGCCGCTGCTGGCAGCAGCCGCGGCCATGGCGCGCGGCGCCCGCGCGGAAGCCACACGCCTGGCGGAGCAAGCCGCCCGCCGCCCGCCGGATAGCCCAGGCGAAATCGCCATCCTGGCGCGGCTGCTGGCCGAGACAGGCCGCGACCGCGCCATGCTGGCCGAGGCGCTGCGCGAGCCGCGCCGCATGGGCGCCCTGCTGCCTGCGCTGGCGCAGACCCGCGCGGAACGCGATGCCGCGCTCGCCGCCCTGCGTCCAGTGCGCGGGGAGAGCACAACCGCCGCGGCCGGCTGGGCATTGCTGGCCACGCAGGCGGGCCAGGCCGAAGAAGTCCGGCGCTGGTTGCCAAGCGCTAGGCTGCCGGCCTCGCTGCTGCTGGAATTGCAGGCGCAGGCGCTGACGCGGCGCGAGACGAGCTTGGTAGCCGCCGCCACAGCGGCTCTGGTGCAGGCTGAACTGCCAGCGGGCTGGTCGGTGCAGGAAGTCGCCTGGCGGGGCGCCATGGCCGGGCCGCTCACCCCCGCGCTGTTCCGTGAAGGGCTCGCCTTCATCGAGGCCGGGCCCGAGAGCGTGGCGCGGCGCGTCCTGGCACAGATGGCGGCGCATCCGGAACTGCACAGTGCCCAGCGCTGGCGCCTGCCGGTGCCGGCCCTGCCCGAGGGTGTCGAGGCGACGACCCTGCTGGCCATCCTGGCGCCGGAGCGCGCGACGGGGCTCGAAACCCTGGCCCAGGCCGATCCGCGGCGCTTCGGGGCGTTGTACGTGGCCGCGCGCGCCCGGACCGCCGGCGACGCGGCGGGCGCCGCTGGACTGCGCGCCCTGCTCGCGATGCTGCCGGCGGCCGAGGGCGGCGCACTGGCCCATGCGGCGATCGCATTGGCTCCGGCCCAGGCTGCCGCGCTGGAACGCACCGCCGCGGAGGTGCTGGGGGGCAACTGGGCTTTCGCGGTAATTGCGCGCCTTGAGCGTGGCGGAAACACCGCACAGCTCGCCACTGTCTTGCGACAACGCGCGGGCGATACCCGCCTGCCCGACAGCGAACGCCTCGCCGCAAGCGCGCGGCTGACAGAGGTTGGTGACAGGGCCGGGGCGGTGGCGGCGCTGACCTTGCTGGCGACGGGCAAGCCGCCGGGCTCCGATGTGGTGCGGCAGCTCGTGTTTCTGCACGGTCCGGCGGCCAGTGCAGCCGGGCTGCAATGGGTGCTGGGACGCGCCCAGAATGCTCCGGCGGCCGAACGCGCGGCTTGGCTTGGCCATCTGGACTACATGGGCGGAACACGGCGCGCAGTGGCCTTGCTGGGTGAATGGAGCAGCCAGCTGGCAACCGATGAGAGCCTGGCGCGCCAGGCCGGCACGATCTTCTTCCGCGCCGGCCTGTCGCGGGAGGCAGCGCCGCTGCTGGAAGGCGCCATCAGTGCGGCGCGCAACCCGGCCGTGCTGGCCGCGCTCGGCGCCGCGGCAGAGGCTGCGAACCAACCGCGCCTGATGATGCTGGCATTCGAGGCCGCGCTGAACCAGAGGCCAGAACAGCGGGATTGGCGGGTGGCGGCGGCGCGTGCCGCGGCAGCCGCGCAGCGTCCGGAACGCGCGGCGCAGCATTGGCGACATGTCACGCGGCCAAATGGGCAGGAAGCGCTTGAGGCCGGCGATGCGCTGCGAGATGCCGGCCAGCATGCCGATGCCCGGCGCCTGTACCTGGCCGCACTGGTGGATGCGCGCAATGACCGGCTTCGCGCGCGCGTGCTGGGGCGGCTTGGGCGCGTCGAGGAGGCGCGGGACATTCTCGACCGCCTGCTGGCGCAGCGGCCCAATGATGCTGAGCTGCGCGCGGACCGGTTGGAATTGTGACCTGACCGGGTTGCCGGTTGGTCACTGCTCAAGCGTGCAGTGAGGCCCACCTGGACGCGTGACGCGTGCCGATCACCGCCTGGCCTTCACCGACCCAGGGTGAGGCCGCATTCCTGCATGAGCCCGCCGACATTGCCGCGCGTCGCGTTGGCTATGCGCGCGACGCGGGCGGAGTCCTGTGCGGGCAAGGTTCGAACAAGGCAGGCGGAAAGCGCCATCATATCCGTCGTACCGCAGGCAATGGCCGCCTGGGACACGCGACCACAGAATGCGCGCCGCTGCTCCGGCGTTTGCTCGCCAAAAGCGCCACGCAGGGCTTCTGCTGCGCTTCCGCCCTGGCCGCCCAGCCCTGGGATGGAAAGCCCCTGCGCGGAGGCGGCCTCCACTGAAAGCAGCAGCAATGTCGTCACGGCGAAGCGCATTCTGGGGCTCTTTCTGGGCGGCAAGTCTGGATGCCTCCGATCAGGAGACGTGTTGCAGGATTCCATCCGCGGAGCCAGCCAGCGCGCGGCGACGTGAGGCAAGCCCTACCCCAAAAGGCGTCCAGGCCGCAGCGGCCAGCTGAGCCGCCGCCGAGAGCAGTCCGGCGGCACAGAGAGCGATCGAGAGCAGCAACAACCGCTGGATCAGCATCATCACCGGGTTGCCGGAAGTGCCGACCTGCCACCTTCCATTCACCGCAGCCCATCCAACGCCAGGCTCAGCGCCGGCGCCAGGCCTGGGTCGCGCGCTCGATGCTGCCGCTGCTGGCCACATGCAGCAGTTTCAGCGCCACATTGATCCCCAGGATCGCCACCGCCATGGCCGCGGCCGCACTCACCTGCCCGGCCTCCTCCATATGCACCACCGCGACCGAAGCGGGCTTGGTGTCCGGCCCGTACAGGAAGATCACCGCCGAGACCGTCGTCATGGCGTTGACGAAGAGATAGACGAAGATGTCCAGCGTGGCCGGCAGGCAGATCGGCAGCGTGACGCGCCGGAAGGTCACCCAGACCGGGACTTTCAGGCTGGCGCTCACGCTCTCGAATTCCGGGTCCAGCTGGCGGATCGCGGTCACCGCCGTCAGGTGGCAGACGGTGTAGAAATGCACCAGCGAGTTCAGCACCAGGATCGCCAGCGTGCCGTAGAGCACGCCCAAGGGGTTGGCCGGGTCGTTGAAGAACAGGATATAGGCCAGCCCCAGCACCAGCCCGGGCACCGCCAGCGGGATGGTGGTGGCCAGGCTGACCACGCGCGGCAGCGGGCCGGCCACGCGCCCGCGCTCCAGGATATAGGCCACCAGGAAGACCAGCACGGTGCCCAGCAGCGCCGTCCAGAAGGACAGCCGGATCGAGGTCCAGAGGCTGCCCCAGCCGGCCGAATCGAAGCGGTCGAAATCGTAGTTGGCCAGCGTCAGTTCCAGGTTCCACGGCCAGAAGCGGATGAAGCTGCCCCAGGCGGCCAGGCCCACCACGCCCAGCAGCACGGCGGCGACCAGCAGGCAAAATCCCAGCAGCGGCAGGTCGCGCGCGGCGCGCGGCTTCGGCTCCAGCGGCACCGCCCGGCCGGAGAACACGCTGCCCTGCCGCTTCTGCGCCCAGAGGTCGAGCATGAAGGCGCCGAGCGCGGGCAGCAGCAGCACCATGCCCACCACCGCGCCCATGTTGAAATTCTGCTGGCCGACAACCTGCTTGTAGACCTCGGTCGCCAGCACCGGGAACTGCCCGCCGATCACCTTGGGGATGCCGAAATCCGTCACCACCAGCGTGAACACCACCACGGCCGCCGAGATCACGCCGCCCAGCGCGCCGGGCAGCGTGACGGTGGCGAAGATGCGCCCGCGCCCGGCCTTCAGCGCGGCCGCCGCCTCGTACAGCCGGCCATCGGCGCCGGACAGCGCCACCGACAGGATCAGCGCCGCATGCGGGAAGCAGTAGAAGACCTGCGCCATGACGATGCCGATCGGGCCATAGATGCTCTCACCCATCAGCAGCCCGCGCGCGAAGCCCTGATTGCCGAACAGATAGACCAGCGCGAGCGCGGGCAGCAGCGAGGGCGCCAGCACCGGCAGCAGCATCACCGCGCGGAAGACCGGCTTGAACGGCATGCAGGAGCGCGTCAGCGCATAGGCATAGAGGAACGCCGCGGGCACCACGATCAGCGTGGTCAGCGCCGCCGTCCACAGGCTGTTCCAGGCGGAGATGGCCAGGCTCGGCGTGGTCACATAGGCGTGGAAATTGGCCAGGCCCACGAAGCCGCCGCCGGCATCCTGGAAGGCGCGCACCAGAAGCCAGCCCAGCGGCAGCACCAGCGCCAGCAGCAGGAAGATCGCGGCCGCGCCGAGTGCGGCGCCCATCAGCCGCTGATCGGCCGAAGCCGCGGGCCGCAGCGCGCGCCCGAGCGCCGCGTCAGACATCCGGATAGGTCATCACGCGGTCGGCCGGGATCGCCACCAGCAGCCGCGCGACATGCGCGAGGTTGAGGCCGCGCAGCCTGTCAGAAGGCAGTTCCGCCTCCAGCCGCACGCCCTCCACCAGCAGGTGGATGCGGCAGACCGGGCCCAGGAATTCCACACCGGCCACGATCGCCTCGAAGGCGCCGGCATGGCCCTGCGCATCGGGGCCGAGCAGCACATCCTCGGGCCGGATGAAGGCGCGCGCGGCCTGGCCGGGGGTGAGCGATGCGGCCCCCGAAGCCTCGATGCTGACCGGGCCGGCGCGCAGCCGGCTCGGCGCCTCGACCCGCGCCTCGAAACTGCCGGAGCGGCCGACGAAGCCGGCGACGAAGGCCGAGGCCGGGCGGCGATACACCTCCTCCGGCGTGCCGACCTGCTCGATGCGGCCCTGGCTCATCACCACGATCCGGTCGGAGATGGACAGCGCCTCCTCCTGGTCATGCGTGACCATGATGGTGGTGACGCCGAGCGATTTCTGCAGCGCGCGGATCTCGGTGCGCAGCCGGGTGCGCACGATGGCATCCAGCGCCGAGAGCGGCTCGTCCAGCAGCAGCAGGCCGGGGCGGTTGGCCAGCGCGCGGGCCAGCGCCACGCGCTGCTGCTGGCCACCGGAAAGCTGTGCCGGAAACTTCTGCGCGTGCTGTTCCAGCCCCACCATGGAGACCAGTTCGGCCACGCGCGCCTGCACCTTGTCGCGCGGCCATTCCGGCCCGCGCAGCCCATAGGCGATGTTGCGCCGGACATCGAGGTTGGGAAACAGCGCATAGGACTGGAACACGATGCCGAAATCGCGCTGCCCCGGCGGCAGCAGCGTGATGTCCCGCCCGGCCTGCACGATGCGCCCCTGGGTGGCGGGATCGAGCCCGGCGATGGCGCGCAGCAGCGTGGTCTTGCCGCAGCCGGAGGGGCCGAGGAAGGAGACGAACTCGCCCTCCCGCACCTCCAGGCTGACCTGCTCCAGCGCCACAAAGCGGCCGAAGCGCTTCGTGACATCCTGCACGGTCAGATAGACCGGGCGGGGAGGCGCCGGCGCCGTGACGTCGAGCATCAGCGCGGCGCGGACTTGCCGTCGAAGCGGCGGGTCCATTCGCGCAGGATCTCGTCGCGGCGTGCGGCCATGGCGGCGAAATCCTGGTTGACCAGGCGCTCGGCGAATTCGGCCGGGTAGTTCTGCACGCTCGGCGTCACGCCGGGGTGCGCCACCAGGGCGTAGAAGCGGCCGTAGAGTTCGTTCGCCTCGCGCGAGACGGACCAGTCCACCAGCCGGCGCGCGGCTTCGAGGTTGCGGGTGCCGCGCAGGATGGCGGTGGCCTCCAGGTCGAAGCCCACGCCGTCGGTGGGCACGATCACGTCGATCGGCGCGCCCTGGTTGCGCAGCGCCACCGAGCGCATGTCGAAGCTCAGCCCCACCGCGTATTCACCGCGGGCGGCGTTGTTGCAGGGCGCGCTGCCGGAATGCGTGTAGACCTGGATGTTGTCGTGCAGGCGGTTCATGAACTCCCAGGCATTGCTCTCGCCCTGCGCGCCGATCCAGCCGGCCACGGTCAGGAAGCCGGTGCCCGAGGAGGCGGGGTTGGGCATCGCCACCTGGCCACGGAAGGCGGGGTTCAGCAGGTCGGCCCAGGTGGTCGGGCGCGGCAGGCCGCGCTGCTGCGCGACGACGCGGTTGAAGCAGATGGCCGAGACGAAGGCGTCCATGCCGGTCCAGGTCATCGGGTTGCGCGGGCTGCGGAAATTCGGGCGCAGCGCGGCCGCGCCCGGCGGCGTGTAGGGTTCCAGCATGTCCTGCGCTTCCAATGCGAGCAGGCTGAACACCGACAGGCCCCAGCTCACATCGGCGCGGGGATTGGCGCGCTCGGCCACCAGGCGGGCGGTGATGACGCCGGTGCTGTCGCGCACCCAGGCGATCTCGATGCCGGGCACGGCGCGTTCGGCGGCCGCCTTGAAGGGGGCGAGCTGCTCGTTCTCCAGCGCGGTGTAGACGGTCAGGCGGGTGCGCTGCTGCGCCTCCGCGGCGCCGGCGGCGAGGCCGAGGATGGCGAGGGTCGAGAGCAGAAGGCGTCGCATCGGTGTCTCCCTGAACGGATTTTGGCCAGCAGGTTGACCGGCGCACCGGCCGGGGGGAATGACCCCAGCGTGACAATGCGATGAAATCGGCCCGTCTGCCACGGGAAAGCTGGCCCTTCCGGGCGTGTGGCGGCAGGGTCTGCACAGGGGGTGGGCATGCGCAGGGCGTTCGACATCATCATCGTGGGCGCCGGCATCCTGGGCCTGGCGCATGCGCTGGCCGCCGCCCGGCGCGGGCTGTCGGTGCTGGTGCTGGACCGCGACGCGCAGGCCAATGGCGCCTCGGTGCGCAATTTCGGCTTCGTCACCGTCACCGGCCAGCAGGCTGGGGATTGCTGGCGCCGCGCCATGCGCTCGCGCGATGTGTGGCAGGAGGTGGCGCCGCAGGCGGGCATCGAGATCGTGCAACAGGGGCTGGCCGTGCTGGCCCGCCGCGCCGAATCGGCGGCCGTGCTGGAGGCTTTCGCCGGCACGCCCATGGGCGCGGAATGCACGCTGCTGGACGCCGCCGAAGCCCAGCGCCGCTTCCCCGAACTGGCGCGCGGCGCCCCGCGCGCCGTGCTGTGGAGCCCGCATGAGAGGCGCGTCGAAAGCCGCACCGCCATCCCGAAGCTGGCCGCCTGGCTCGAGGCCGCGCATGGCGTGACCATCCTGCGCGGCGCGATGGCGCTGGGCTGCGACGCGCGCGGCCTGGACACCAGCGCCGGCCGCTTCGAGGCGCCGCTGCTGGTGGTCTGCCCGGGGGATGATTTCGCGACGCTGTTCCCCGAGCGCATCGCCGCGCGACGGGTGACGAAGTGCAAGCTGCACATGCTGCGGCTGGCAGCGCCAGGTTTCACGCTGCCGGCGGCGGTGATGAGCGACCTCGGCCTGGTGCGCTACCTGGGCTACGCCGAACTGCCCGAGGCCGCGGCGCTGCGCCCGGTGCTGTGGCGCGAGCAGAAGGCGCAGCTGGACAACGGCATTCACCTGATCGTCGTGCAGTCGGCCG
>JAIXVH010000174.1 GCA_027483125.1 Acetobacteraceae bacterium
CGATCTCCTGTCGGCGGGTTCGCAGGCTTTCCAGCAGCGCGCGCTCGGCTTCGGCGCGCGGGTCAGGTGCTGCTGCTGCTGCGGGCGCGGCCGGTGGTGTGGCGGCGGGTGCCGCTGCGGGTGCGGCTGCGGGTGTGGCTGCCGGTGCGGGCGTGGGCGTGGGCGTGGCGGTGGATGTGGCTGCCGGCGCTGGTTGCTGCGCCTGCGCCACCATCGCACGCGCAGGCTCGCCGGGTGGCGCGCTCAGGATGCGTTCCAGCTTGACCAGACCCAGCATCGCCATGGCTGACATTGCGATGGGCAGCAGGCGCAGGCGCATCAGCGCCGCCCCGCCAGCACTTGCCGGATCTGCTGTTCGATCGCCTCGCGCGAGGTGTCTGCGGGGGCGCCGCGCGCGGCGCGCACGCCGCTGTCCAGCCGGTCCGCGAGGCTCTCGCCACGCTCGATCAGGAAGCGCAGGTCATCGCGCAGAGGCTCTGCGGCCGCGGTCTTTTCGGCCACCTGGCGCCCGGCCAGCTCGGCCGCCGCACGCAGCCGCAGCAGCGCCGATTCGGCCGCACGTGTCGCATCGCCCAGGCTCGCCGCGGCCTCTGCCAGGGCTTCGCGCTCGCCGCGCAGCCGCGCAAGCGAGGTGTTCAGCCGCCAGGCCAGGGGCAGGGCCACCGCCAGCAGCAGGATCACGACGGCATGCGCCGCCCATTCGGCCATGCTCATGGCGCAGGACCCATGCTGCCGGACTCTTCCAGCACGCGCACCGCGGGCCGGTCTTCGACGCGGCCCAGTTCGGCCGTGAACAGCGGCACATTGCCGCATTGCAGCTTCACCGGCATGTTGGGCGGGGTGGACAGCGTGATGCGATCGCCGGGCTTCAGCGCCAGCATCACCGAAAGCGGCATCACCTGCTGGTCCAGCACCACGTCGAGCGCGACGCGGGTGTGGCGCAGCTCCTCGGCCAAATGGGTTTCCCAGATGCTGTCGCGGCCGAATTTCTCGCCCATGAACTGCTGCAGCAGCATCTCGCGCACGGGTTCCAGCGTGGCATAGGGAATCAGCAATTCGATGTTGCCGCCGCGATCCTCCATGTCGACGCGCAGCCGCGCCAGCACGCAGGCATTGGACAGGCGGCTGATCATCGCGAAGCGCGGATTCACCTCCAGCCGGTCGAATTCGAAGGTGACGTCGGAGATCGGGCGGAAGGCCTCACCCATATCTTCCAGCACGACGCGCAGCAGGCGTTCGACCAGCGTGCGTTCGATGGTGGTATAGGGCCGCCCCTCGACGCGCATGGCCGAGGTGCCGCGCCGGCCGCCCAGCAGCACATCCACCACCGAATAGATCATGGCGCTGTCCACCACGATCATCCCGTAATTGTCCCACTCGCGGCACTTGAACACGGCCAGCATGGCCGGCAGCGGCACGCCGTTCAGATAGTCGCCGAAGCGCTGCGAGGCGATGCTGTCGATCGACACCTCGACATTGTCGGAGGTGAAATTGCGCAGCGACGTGGACATGACGCGCACCAGCCGGTCGAAGATGATCTCCAGCATCGGCAGGCGTTCATACGACACCAGCCCCGAGCTGATGATGCGCTCGATGCCCGACTTCTTGTTGCCATCACCATCGCCATCGCCGAAGCCCATCAGGCTGTCGATCTCGGCCTGGTTCAGCACGCGCGCGGCGTCAGGTTCGGCGGCATCGCCGCCGCCGGTCGCGGCATCCTCGATCGCGGCGCCCCAGGCGGCCGCGAGATCGTCTTCTTCCTCGCTCATTGCACCAGGATCTCCTGGAACAGCACGTCAGTGACGCGCGCGGGGTGGGCGATGATGTTGGCGCGCGCCATCAATTCCTCCCGCAGGCGGTGCGTGCCGGCGGAGCCGCGCAATTCCTCGGGGCGCATTTCGCGCAGATAGGTGGTGAACAGGTCCACGATGCGCGGCAGCGCGGTCTGCAGCGCGGCGGCATCCTCCTGGCCCAGCACCTCGATCTGGCTGCGCAGGCGGATGAAGGTCGGCCGGCGGCCGGCGGCGTTCAGGTTGGCCGTGATGTCCGGCACCTGCACGAAGGCTGGCAGGCGCGGCGGCGGCGGCGCGGGCTCGCCGCTGGCCTGTTCGGGCGGCGGCGGCGGCGCGCCACCGAGCAGGCCCGAGAACCAGACCCCGGCACCACCCCCGACCAGCAGCACCGGCAGGGCGATCAGCAGCAGCTTCTTCTTGCCGCCCTTCTTTGGCGCTTCCTCTTCGGCGGGGGCTTCGGCCTTGCTGGCCATGCGGGGGGTTCCTTCGCGCGCACGGCACTGGTGCCGCTCCCGGCAGTTTTCGCACCCCCGGGTTAATGAAACCCTGCGCCGCCCGGCGGCTGCAAACCGCGCCCGCCCCCGGCACTTCCTGCCGCGCCCCACCCCATCTGGCGCTGGCACGCCGCTTGCGAAGCCGGCTGGCAAGGAGTGCAAGCCCATGGACAGTCCCGGCTATATCGTTCTCTCGCGCATGACGGCGCAGCTTCGCGCGCAGGCCGTCACCGCGAACAACCTGGCCAATGCGGATACGCCAGGCTTCCGCCTCTCGCGCCCCGTCTTCGCCGAGCATGAGCAGCAACAGCGCTTCACCCAGCGCATCCCCGGCGGCCGCGCCGTCGACTACGCCTGGGACCGCGCAACCTGGCGCGACACCGCGCCCGGCGTCATCACCCGCACCGGCAATCCGCTCGATGTCGCGATCCAGGGCGAAGGCTTCTTCGCGGTCGAGACCGCCCGCGGTGAGCGCTACACCCGCGCCGGCCGCTTCACCGTGGGCTCCGATGGCCGGCTGATGGACCAGCAGGGCAATGCCGTGCTGAATGAAGCCGGCAACCCCATTGCCATCGCCGCGAACGACACCCGCATCGAGGTGCGCGGCGATGGTTCCATCATCTCCGAGAACGGCTCGCTCGGCCGCCTGCGCGTGGTGCGCTTCGACAACAACCAGACGCTCCGCGCCGAGGGCGAACGCCTGTTCGACGCCGCCGGCCAGCAACCGCAGGCCATCGCGCGCCCCACCGTCATGCAAGGCGCGGTGGAGGGCAGCAATGTCCAGCCCGTCATCGAGATCACCCGCATGATGGCGGAAGTGCGCGAATTCCAGATGGCCACCCAATTCGCCGACCGCGAGGGCGAGCGCCTCTCCACCGCCATCGACCGCATCCTGCGTCGCCGCTCGTAAGGAACACACATCATGCGCTCTCTCCACATCGCCGCGAAACCCGACGTTCTGTCGCGGCTCGCCAACCGGGGTTACTGACCATGCGCTCTCTTCACATCGCAGCGACTGGCATGCTCGCCCAGCAGACCAATGTCGAAGTGATTTCCAACAACCTGGCCAACATGACGACCACCGGCTTCAAGCGCCGGCGCGCGGAATTCCAGGACCTGATCTATCAGAATCTGCGCCGCGTCGGCTCGACCACCTCGGACTCCGGCACGGTGTTGCCATCGGGCGCGCAGGTGGGCCTGGGTGTGCGCACGGCCGCGATCTACCGCATCAACGAACAGGGCAACCTGCAACAGACCGAAAACCGCTTCGACCTGGCAATCCGCGGCAATGGCTATTTCCAGGTGCAGATGCCCAATGGCGACACCGCCTATACGCGTGACGGCACCTTCGCGCTGTCGCCCGAAGGCACCATCGTCACCGCGGAAGGCTTCATCGTGCAGCCGGGCATCACCGTGCCGGCGGCCGCGCGCGACGTGACGATCAACGCCTCGGGCGAGGTGCTGGTCCGCCTCGATGGCCAGGTGGCGCCGCAGAATGTCGGCCAGATCCAGACCGCGATCTTCGCCAATGAAGGCGGCCTCGAAGCCATCGGCGAAAACCTGCTGCTGGCCACTGCCGCATCCGGCCAGCCGCAGGCGGCAGCCCCTGGTGCGGCGGGCCATGGCCAGGTTCTGCAAGGCTTCATCGAGACGTCGAACGTCAACACCGTGCAGGAGATCACCTCGCTGATCACCGCGCAGCGCGCCTATGAGATGAACAGCCGCGTCATCGCCGCATCCGACGAAATGCTCTCCGCGTTGACGAGGCTGCGCTGATGCGCGCGCTGTTCTTCCTGCTGCTGCTGGCGGTGCCGGCGGCGGCTGACACGGCCTTCCTGCGGCCGCAGGTCGTCATCGATGACGCGACATTGCGCGTGCAGGACATCTTCGAGAATCCAGGTGCGCGTGGCGCGGCGCCTTTGGGCGCGGCGCCGCAGCCCGGGCGGCGCATCGTGCTGGAAGCAGCGCAGCTCGCCGCCATCGCACGGGCGCAGAATGTGCCCTGGCGCCCCACCTCGCAGAATGACCGCGTGGTGATCGAACGCCCCGGCCGGCCCGTGCCGCGCCCCGAGGTCGAGACGCTGCTGCGCGAGGAACTCACGCGGCTCGGCCTCGACGAACATGCCGAGATCGAACTGCCGCAATGGATCGCGCCGATGGTGCCGATCGCCGCCCTGCACCAGACGATGGTCGAGGGCGTGGTGCTGGAAAACCCCGGCAACCGCTTCGCCGCCACGCTGGTCGTGATGGCCGATGGCATGGCCACCATCCGCACCCGCATCGCCGGCCGCGCGGTGCCCACCGTGCCGGTGGTGATCGCCACGCGGCGCCTCGCACTCGGCGATGTCATCGCCGCGCGCGATGTGCGCGAAATTCGCCAGCGCGCAGAACGCGTGCGCCCCGGCATGGCCGAACGCGCCGACCAGGTGGTGGGCCAGGAATTGCGCCGCCCGATCGCGGTGGATGGCGCCTTCCCGATGGTCGATGTCGGGCCGCCCAGCATCGTCACGCGCAACCAGCCGGTGGTGCTGTTGCTGGATGCGCCGGGGCTGACGCTGACCGCCCAGGGACGCGCCATGGAAAATGGTGCGCGCGGCGCCACCGTGCCGGTGATGAACCTCGCCTCCCGCGCCATCGTGGAGGGCCAGGTGATCGGCCCCGGCCGCGTGCGCGTCGCCATCGGCAGCGTGCCGACACAGACCGCCAATGCCGCCGCGCTGCGGCCATGAAGGACCACGCCATGCGCTTCGTCGCCATCCTGCTGCTGCCGGCCGCGCTTGCTGCATGCGGCAATGCGGAACGCCTTTCACGCCTCGGCCGCCCGCCCGCGATGTCCGCCGTCACCAGCCCGACCGCGGATTCGAATTGGCGCCCGGTCAGCATGCCCATGCCCTCGCCGCAGGCCGCGCTGACCGCCGAGAATTCGCTCTGGCGCCCGGGCAGCCGCACCTTCCTGCGCGACCAGCGCGCGGCACAGGTGGGCGACCTGATCACCGTGCTCGTCTCCATCCAGGATGAGGCGCAGTTGCAGAACCGCACGCAATCCACCCGCACCGGCACGCAGACCATGGGCGCGGCCAACCTGCTGGGGCTGGAGGCCAGCACCAACCGCATCCTGCCCAACAGCGTGACACCCGGCAGCCTGGTCAACACCAACGGCACCGGCACCACCAATGGCTCGGGCGAGGTGCGCCGCAATGAGAGCATCACGCTGCGCGTTGCCGCCACCATCACGCAGTTGCTGCCCAACGGGAACATGGTGGTGATGGGCCGGCAGGAGGTGCGCGTGAATGCGGAACTGCGCGAGCTGTCCGTGCAGGGCGTGCTGCGGCCGCAGGATATCGCCTCCGACAACACCGTGCGGCATGACCGGCTGGCAGAGGCACGCATTGCCTATGGCGGCCGCGGCGCGCTGTCGGATGTGCAGACGCCGCGCTACGGCTCGGCGCTGCTGGATGCGCTACTGCCCTTCTAGGAGCCTAACCCAGACGGGTCTCGACGCGATCCGGCGGTGCTTTTCCGGCCCCGCTGCGTTGCGTGGCTTGCCGATGCAATCAGCATCGGCGGCGCCCCGCGCCTTGCAGGGCCGAAAAATCCCTCGCCGGCTCATCGCCGCGACCCATCTGGGTCAGGCTCGCCGCGAGTTCGGCTGCGCATGATCTCCGCGAAACCGAACAGCAGCAGCAACTGCCCGGTCAGCATCTGGATGGCGGCAAGGATACGAATGCCGTCATCGCGCGGCAGGATGTCGCCATAGCCCACCGTGCTGAGCGTCACGACGGAGAAGTGCAGCGCCTCGGAGAAATTGATCCGCGCGGTCTGGCCCAGCTTCTCGAACAGGGGCTGGGCCGAGAGCGCATCGGCGATGCGGTAGAGGCAGGCGAAGGTCACCGTGGCCAGGCTGAACAGCGTGACATAGCTCGCGATCGGCACCGCCAGGAAACGCAACCGCGCGGCCACCAGCGTCAGGATCGCGGCGATATCCACCAGCAGCCGGATCACATCGCGCACGAACAGCACCGAGATCGCGCCGATCAGACTCTGCGCCAGCAGCAGCACCAGCGTCTGCGCGATCGGGTCGGCGCGGTTGATGGGTGCGGACATCGCCACCACGCCCACCACGGCGCAAAATACCAGCCAGCGCAGGAAGCGCGGCAAATGCGCGAGGTCGGCGTCGTTCAACCCTTCGGAGGCCAGGGCCGCCAGCGGGCGCCGTTTCACCCAGCAGGCCAGCACGAAAAACGCGATGGGCAGCAGGAAGCCCACCGGCAGCGCCCAGGTCTGCGCCTGCGGAAAGGCGCTGCGGCCGATCACCACATAGAGCGACATGTAGACCGCAAGGCTGGTGGCGACGCCCAGCCCGAAGAGCGGCCCCTGTGGGAACAGCAGATACAGCACGCCCATCGCCAGGGACGCGACACCGACGGCCGCGAAACTGAAAGCCCAGCCCTGGTCGCCCACCGCTGCCGCCACCAGCACCATCAGTGAGAAGGTCAGCGCGACGCTGGCCCAAGGCCCGCGGCGGTGGCGGCGCTCAGGCACCGGGCGGCGAGGCTTCGAAGACCGCGCGCGGCAGGGCGGGAATGGCGGCGATGCCGGTGATCTCGACCTTCCAGGACGGGTCCACCAGCGGCGCCTGGATGGTCATGCGCGCGGGCTTGTTCGCGGGGTCCAGCCAGCGGTCCCAGGCGCGGTTCATGGCGGGTGCATCCTTGATGTCAGCCAGGATCACGGTCGCGCTCAGCAGCTGCGCCTTGGAGGTGCCGGCCGCGGCCAGCAGCGCGTCGATCTGCGCCAGGATATCGGCGGTCTGGCCCTCGGTATCCAGGCTGGTGTCATCGGCCACCTGGCCGGCCAGGTACAGCACATCGCCATGCGCGACGGCGCCCGACAGGCGCGCTTCCTCGGCGTATCGAACGATCATCTCAGCCTCCTCTTTCGCTACAGCTTGCACCGCCCCGCGCCCGTATGCGAGAGGGGCGAGATGGGACCCTTGATCGACCGCGTCATCCTCGCCAGCCGCTATCTGCTGGTCGTCTTCCTGCTGGGCCTGGCGGCGGCGCTCGGCATCTATGCGCTGAAATTCCTGGGCAAGCTGGTGACCTATGCCGGCAAGGCATTCCAGGGCGGATCGGACACGGAAATGCTGCTGGGGCTGCTCTACCTGGTGGACAGCGTGCTGGTGGCCTCGCTGGTGACGATGGTGATCATCGCCTCCTATGACAGCCTGGTGTCGCCGCTGGATGCCAATGTGGAGGGGCAGCGCAAGCTCTGGGTGAAGAAGCTGAACCCGGGCAATCTCAAGCTGAAATTGTCGCTCGCCATCGTGGGCGTCAGCAGCATCCATCTGCTGCAATTGTTCCTCAAGCTCGAGGATTACAGCGACCGCGACCTGACCTGGGCCATGGCGATCCATGGGCTGTTCGTGGCCTGCGCGCTGGTGCTGGGTATTCTCGACCGGCTGGAGGCCAAATCGAAGGGTGCCGCCGCCAAAGCCGACGACACCCGCGGGAATTATACGTGACGGGCTGATTCACGCGCCGGGCTGAAAAAGCCCGGCACGATCAGATACACGTGACGGGCTGATTCACGCGCCGCGCCGAAAAGCCCGGCACGATCAGACCTTGGCCGAACGGGCTGATTCACGCGCCGGGCCGAAAAAGCCCGGCACGATCAGATACACGTGACGGGCTGATTCACGCGCCGGGCTGAAGAAGCCCGGCACGATCAGACCTCAGCCGACCAGTTCATACCCGGCGAAGAAATACGCGATCTCGATCGCGGCGTTCTCGGCGCTGTCGGAGCCATGCACGGAATTGGCTTCGATGCTTTCGGCAAACAGCTTGCGGATGGTGCCCTCGGCTGCGTTCGCCGGGTTGGTCGCACCCATCAGGTCGCGGTTCTTCATCACGGCGTTCTCGCCTTCCAGCACCTGCACCACCACCGGGCCGGAGACCATGAAATCCACCAGGTCATTGTAAAACGGGCGCGCGGCATGCACTTCGTAGAACTTCTTGGCGTGCGCGCGGCTCATCCAGATGCGCTTCTGCGCGATGATGCGCAGGCCGTTCTTCTCGAAGATGGCGTTGATGGCGCCGGTGTGGTTGTTCCGCGTGGCGTCGGGCTTGATGATGCTGAAGGTCTGTTCGATGGCCATGATCATGTGTCCTTGAAAGGGTGGCGCGCCTTAGCGGTGGGCTGTTCCCAGGGCAAGTGACAGGCTGAAAAAACTGCGCGCCGGCCCTTGTTGAGAATGCGTCGCAAACGCATATAGCCTACATGAACGCCCCGTCACGCCGCTCCCTCCTCGCCGCCGGCCTGTCACTGCCGGCACTCGCGCGCGCCCAGGACCAAAGGCCGCTGCGCCTGATCGTGGCCAGCGCCGCCGGCGCCAATGCCGATGTCGTCGCCCGCATGGTCGCCGCCGAGGCCGAACCCGGGATGGGCCGGCGCATCATCATCGAGAACCTGCCCGCCGCATCGGGCATGCGCGCGGTCGAGGCCGTGGCTCGCGCCCAGCCCGATGGCGATACGCTGCTGTTCGGCACCATTTCGCAGCTGGTCATGAACATCGCCATCTTCGACCCGCTGCCGGTCGATGTGGCGCGCGCCCTGCGCGGCCTGTCCATGATCAATCTGGTGCCCATGGCATTGGTGGTCCCGCCCCATGCCACCGCCACCGATCTGCAAGGCTTCATCGCGCAGCAGCGGGCCGGCGGGCGGGCGGAATACGGCTCGGGCCCGGTCGGCACCACCACCCATGTGGTGGGCGCGCGCTTCGCCACTGAAGCCGGCATCGCCCGGCCCGATCTGGTGCATGTGCCCTATAACTCCTCGGCCCTGGCGCTGACTGATGTGATGGCCGGCCGCCTGACCTTCATGTTCGATGCGCTGCTGACCGCCCTGCCGCATCACCGCGACCGCCGCGCGCGCATCCTGGGCGTGGCGGCGCAGCGCCGCCTGCCGGCGGCCCCCGACATCCCCACCCTGGACGAGGCCGGCCTGCCCGGCTTCACCGGCTATACCTGGAACAGCATCGCCGCCCCTGCGGGCATGCCCGAGGCGATCGTGCAACGCCTGGCGGAGGGCTTCAACATGACCCTGCGCCGCCCCGCCCTGCGCGACAGGCTGGCCATGATGGGCAGCGAATTGCCCGACGAACCCTGGACCACCGCCGAGGTGGATGCCTTCTACGCCGCCGAACGCCAGCGCTGGATTCCGGTGGTACGCGCCACCGGTCTGCGGCCGGGCTGAGGCTGCAAGCGCCTCAGTTCCCCTGCAACGCCATGGGCCTGGCCCAGAAGGCGATGCCCCAGCCCAGCACGCCACCCATCAGAAACGTGCGCAACACCTGCTGTTCATTGCCGCCGGCCATCCAGGGCAGGCCGCGCAATTCGGCCATCCAGCTCAGTTGTGAACCCCCGATGACAGCAACGCCGAAGGCGAAGCCGGTCAGCAGGTCCGGCAGCGGCAGGGCGCGCAGCAACAGGCACAGCACCACGCCCCAGATCGCCGCCTCGATCGCCAGCATCGCCACCTGCGGCAGGCCGAAGGGCGCCATGCTTGCCATCGAATAGGGCATCGGCACGCGGCCGATCTGCGGCGCCAGCCCCGCGCCGTAATGATGCAGCAGGAACAGCGTGCCCTGATGCATCACCAGGAAGCCCAACAGCCCCGCGATGAGCCCGATCCGCACCGCCTTGCCCATGCGCACCCCCGTCTTGCCCGATGCCTCCATGGGTTGCACGCTCCGCGCAAACCCAAGGATGGAACATCATGAACGGCGCTGAATCCCTCGTCCACAGCCTGCTGAAATCCGGCGTCGATGTGTGCTTCGCCAATCCCGGCACCTCCGAGATGCATTTCGTGGCGGCGCTGGACCGCATCCCCGGCATGCGCTGCGTGTTGGGCCTGCAGGAAAACGTCGTGACCGGCGCGGCCGATGGCTATTGGCGCATGACCGGCAAGCCCGCGGCCACGCTGCTGCATTGCGCGCCGGGCCTCGCGAATGGCCTGTCCAACCTGCACAATGCGCGCCGCGCGCGCAGCGGCATCGTGAACTGCGTGGGCGACCAGGCCACCTATCACCGCCCCTATGACGCACCGCTGACCGGCGACACGGAAGGCTTCGCGCGCGGTGTCTCGGCCTGGGTGCGCACCTCCTCCAAGGCGTCGGATGTGGGCGCCGAGGCCGCGCAGGCCGTGCAGGCCGCGCGCACCTATCCGGGCCGCATCGCCACCATGATCCTGCCGTCGGACACCTGCTGGGATGAGGGCGGCGTGGTGGCCGATGCCCTGCCCGTGCCCGCCACGCCGCAGGCCGACCCGCATGCAGTGAAGAACGCCGCGCGCGTGCTGCGCGAGAAGTCCAATGTGCTGGTGCTGCTGGGCGGCGCGCCGGCGCAAACCCAGCGCGCGCAGGAACTCGCCTGGCGGATCGCGGCGGCCACCGGCGCGCGCATCATGGCCGAGACCTCGACACCCCGCATGGCGCGCGGCCGCGGCCGCATGCAGCTGGAACGCGTGCCCTATCCGGTCGATATGGCCATCGCCGCGCTGAAGGATGTGCAGCAGATCATCCTGGTGGGATCCAAGGCGCCGATCGGGTTTTTCGCCTATCCCGGCAAGCCCTCGAAGCACTACCCGGAAACCGCCGGCGTGCATGTGCTGACGCGCCCCGAACAGGATGCCGAAGCCGCCTTGCAGGCGCTGGTCGATGAACTGGGCGCAGCCGCCGCCGCCATTCCCGATCCCGGCCCGCGCCCCGAAGCCGTGCGCGGCGCGCCCAGCCCCGAAGGCCTGGCCCGCACCGTCGGTTCGCTGATGCCCGAAGGCGCCATCATCGTGGATGAAAGCGTCTCCTACGGCCGTGGCTTCTTCCCGCTGACCTATGCCGCCGCGCCGCATGACTGGCTGCAGATCACCGGCGGCGCGATCGGCTGTGGCATTCCGCTGGCCACGGGTGCCGCGGTGGGCGGGGCAGGGCGCCGCGTCATCAACCTGCAGGCCGATGGTTCGGCCATGTATACGGTGCAGGGCCTCTGGACCCAGGCGCGCGAGAAGCTGCCCGTCACCACCATCATCCTGTCCAACCGCAAGTATCAGATCCTGTTGGGCGAATACCAGAATGTCGGTGCCAATCCGGGCCGCACCGCCATGGACATGATGGATCTGGGCAACCCTGATATCGGCTGGGCCAAGCTCGCGCAGTCCATGGGGGTCGAGGCCGCCACCGCCACCACGCTGGACCAAGTGGCCGACCTGCTGGCGCAAAGCCTGGCATCGCCCGGCCCCTTCCTGATCGAACTGGTGATATGACGTTACGAACTGTTCACAAATGCCCGCTTTCCAAGCCACTCCGTTCAGCTTAGGTTCAGCTTAACAGGCCGGCTCCTACAGAACACTGGAACGCGAGAATGCCGCGGCTGCGCCGTGGGCACGCCGCAATCCAGTGTCCTGATACCAGGGTCGAGTTCAGGACAGCATTGGAACCGCCATGGACGTGATGGACAAGCCAGCCGCGCCGCAAGCGCCCAGCCGGGACGGACCCCGCCCCGCCCAGCGCAGCGTCGCGCCCAAGGCACGCCCCGGCGCCTGGATCGCCCTGCTGGGCCTGGGCGCGGCGGTGGCGATCGGCGGCTTCCTGGTGCTGAACCAGCAGGAAGAGGCCCGCCGCCCCGGTGCCGCGGCGGTGACGCAGACCCCGGCCTCCCCCGGAGAATTCCGCCTGAATGACAATGAAATGCGCGCCCTGCGCATCGAACCCGTGGCCAGCCGCAGCTTCCGCGCCGAACGCCTGGCCGAGGGCCGCATCTCGGTCAATGAGGACCGCAGCACACCCATCCTGGCCCCCTTCACCGGCCGCGTGACCCGCACCCTGGCCCAGCTGGGTGACCGCGTGGAAGCCGGCGCGCCGCTGTTCGAGGTGGAAACGCCCGACGTCACCCAGGCCGCCAATGAGCTGCTCGCGGCACTCGACAATCTCGGCAAGGCCGCCACCACCCTGGCCCAGGCCGAACGCGAGAACGCCCGCCAGCAATCCCTCTTCGCCGCCCGCGCCGCCTCGCAGCGCGATGTGGAACAGGCGCGCGCGGCACTCGCCACCGCGCAATCCGACCAGCGCATCGCCGATGCCAGCCTGGCCGCCGCGCGCGACCGGCTGCGCGTGCTGGGCCGCGACGCCAACGCCATCGCCGAGATCGAACGCTCGCGCCAAGTGTCTGGCACCGTCATGGTGCGCGCGCCCTTCGCCGGCACCGTCACGCAACGCCGCGCCAGCCCCGGCATGTGGCTGACCGCCGGCACGGGCGAACCCACCTACACCATCAGCGACCTGTCCACGATGTGGCTGGTCGCCGCGGTGCGCGAAGTGGACGTGCCGCATATCCGCGCGGGCCAGACCGTCGACGTGCAGGTGGGCGCGCTGCCCGGCCGCAGCTTCGAAGCCCGCATCATCCGCACCGGCGCGGGCCTCGACCCCGCCACCCGCCGCATGACCGTCTTCGCCGAACTGGCCGATCCGAGCGGCGCCCTGCGGCCGGAAATGTTCGCCACCTTCCGCATCGCCGTCTCGGAGGCACGCAACGCCCCCGGGGTGCCGGCCAATGCCGTCATCTTCCGCGGTCCCGAGGCCAATATCTGGGTGGCGATGGACGGCAACCGCTTCGCCATGCGCCGTGTCACGCTGGGCAATCGCGCGGAGGACATGCTGGAAGTGACGCAGGGCCTGGATGCCGGTGAGCGCATCGTGACCGGCGGCGCCCTGTTCATCGACCGCGCCGCGCGCATCGACTAGCCGCGCCGCCATGCGCCAGATTGTCGCCTTCTCCCTGCAACGGCGCGCGCTGGTGCTGCTGCTGTTCGTGGTCTTCGTGATCACCGGCGTGGTGGGCTTCCTGCGCCTGAACATCGAGGCCTATCCGGACCCGGTGCCGCCGCAGGTGGTGATCATCTCGCAGCATCCGGGCCAGAGCGCCGAGGAGGTTGAGCGCTACGTCACCATCCCCATCGAAGTGGCGATGGCCGGCCTGCCCAACCTCAACACCATCCGCAGCACCAGCCTGTTCGGCCTGTCCGATGTGCGGGTGCAGTTCACCTTCGCCTATACCTATGAACAGGCCTTGCAGCAGGTGCTGAACCGGCTGGCGGTCTTGTCCGGCCTGCCCGAAGGCGTCTCGCCCACCATCAGCCCGCTTTCGCCGATCGGCGAGATCATGCGCTACCGGCTTGTGGGGCCGCCTGGCTTCTCCGTCGATGACCTGAAGACCTTGCAGGAATGGGTGCTGGACCGCCGCTTCAAGCGCGTGCCGGGCGTGGTGGATGTGACCAGCTTCGGCGGCCGCACCAAGGCCTATAATGTCATCGTGGATCTGCCGCGGCTGAACGCCTTCGGGCTGAGCCTGCCGCAGGTGATCCAGGCGGTGCGCTCGGGCAATCTGACGGTGGGTGCCGGCACCATCAATATCGGGCCGCAGGCGGCGGTGGTGCAGGGCATCGGGCTGATCCGCAGCATGGATGATGTGCGCAACATCGTCCTCGGCACGGGCGCCGGCGGGGCGCCGATTCTGCTCTCGGATGTGGCGACGGTGGAGACCGGCGCCATGCCGCGCCTGGGGATCGCCGGCCACGAGAATGACGACGAAGCCGTGCTGGCCACCGTGCTGATGCGCCGTGGCGAGCAGACGCTGCCCACCATCCATGGCGTGCAGGCGGAAGTCGCGCGCATCAATGCCGGCGGCATCCTGCCGCCTGGCGTGCGCATCGTGCCGATCTATGACCGCGAGGATCTGGTGAAGGTCACCACCAGGCTGGTGGTCAAGAACATCATCTTCGGCGTGCTGCTGATCCTGGTGATGCAGTGGCTGTTCCTGGGCGATCTGCGCGGCGCGGTGGTGGTGGCGGCGACCATCCCCTTCGCCTTCTTCTTCGCCATCCTGCTGATGCTGGCGCGCGGCGAAAGCGCCAACCTGCTGTCGCTTGGCGCACTCGATTTCGGCCTGCTGGTCGATGCCACCGTCATCATGGTGGAGAACATCTACCGCCATCTGGCCATGGCGCGGCGCAACCCGGCGCTGCAATCCCAGGCGACCAATCCGCAGGGCTTTACGGGTATCCAGCTGATCATCCTGCGCGCCGGGTCTGAGGTGGACCGCGCCATCTTCTTCTCGGCGCTGATCATCGTCGCCGCCTTCCTGCCGCTGTTCACCCTGGGCGGGATCGAGGGCCGCATCTTCGGCCCGATGAGCAAGACCTACGCCTATGCCATCATCGGCTCGGTCATCGCGACCTTCCTGGTGACGCCGGCCCTTGCCGCGACACTGCTGCGCGAGGATAGCCGGGAGAGTGATACCCTGCTGGTGCGCGGCGCGCGGCGCATCCATGAATTCTGCTACGCCATCGCCATGGGCGCGCAGAAGCTCTGCCTGCTGCTGACCGCCGTGCTGTTCGGCCTGGTGATCTGGCTCTTCACCTTCCTGGGTGCGGAATTCCTGCCCGCGCTGGAGGAGGGCAATCTCTGGGTGCGCGCCACCATGCCGGCGACCATCAGCCTGGAGGAAGGCCAATCCACCGTCAGCGGCATCCGCCGCACGCTGATGGAATTCCCCGAAGCCATCACCGTCACCTCCCAGCATGGCCGCCCCGATGACGGCACCGACAGTGCCGGCTTCTTCAACGCGGAATTCTTCGTGCCGCTGACACCGCCGCAGGAATGGCGCACCGGGCGCAACCGTGAGGAACTGGTCGCCGCCATCAACGCACGCCTGACGCAGCGATTCCTCGGCGTGGAATTCAGCTATGCGCAGGCGATTTCCGACAACGTCCAGGAAGCGGCCTCGGGCGTGAAGGGTGCCAACGCCATCAAGATTTTCGGCCCGGATGTGGATGTGCTGGCGCGCCTGGCCGAACAGGTACGGGCTGCCGTGCAGAACGTGCCTGGCGTGTCGGATCTGGGCGTGTTCCGCACCACCGGCCAGCCCACGGTGGCCATCACCATCGACCGTGCGCGCGCCGCGCGTTTCGGCCTGCCGGTGGAGGATATCAACGATGTGGTGCAGGCCGCGATCGGCGGGCGGGAGGCGGGGCGCCTTTACGAACGCGGCGCCGACCGCAACTTCCCCATCGTGGTGCGGCTGGACGCGCCCTTCCGCAATTCCATCGAGGCGATCGGCCGCATCCCGGTGGGCGGCCCGCGCGGTGCGACGCTGGCCGATGTCGCGACCATCGATCTGGTCTCCGGCACGTCCTATATCTATCGTGAGGATGGCGGGCGCTATCTGCCGATCCGCTTCGCCGTGCGCGGCCGCGACCCGGCCAGCACCGTGACCGATGCGCAGGCCGCCGTCGCCGCGCGTGTACAATTGCCGCCCGGCTATTCCATCGCCTGGGAGGGCGAATTCAAGAACCTCCAGGAAGCCGTCGCGCGCCTGCTGGTGGTGGTGCCGATCGCGCTCGCGCTGATCGCGGTGCTGCTCTACGTGCAGTTCAACACGCTGCGCGAGACTTTGCTGGTGCTCGGCATCGTGCCCATGTCGATCACCGGCGGTGTCTTCGCATTGGCGCTGGCGGGGCTGAACTTCTCGGTGCCGGCGGCCATCGGCTTCCTGGCGCTGTTCGGCATCACGGTGATGGAGGGCATCATCATGCTCTCGCATTTCAACCACCTGCGTCACGAAGGCATGATGTGGCGTGAGGCGCTGGACCAGACCGGGCGGGACCGCATGCGCCCCGTGCTGATGACCTGCTTCGCCTCCTTCTGCGGCTTGTTGCCGATGGCACTCGCGCATGGGATAGGCAGCGACGTCCAAAAACCGCTCGCGCTGGTTGTGGTGGGCGGAATCGGGCTGGTGCCGTTCTTCATCCTTGTCGTATTCCCAGCCATGATCGACACGCTGGGCCGGCCGCGGAACCTGGCATCGATCGAGGAGAATTTGCGGATGCGCAGGCTGCGCGCAGGGATCGCCGAATGAGGCTGCTGGTATTGGCGTTGGCGGCCCTGCTGCCCTGGCCGGCGCTTGCGCAGAATGCGCCGCGCCCCGTCGCCCAGGCCGCACCCGCCGCCGGCCCGGTCATGACGCTGGAGGCCGCCGAACGCCTGCTGGTCGAGCGCAACCTGGCGGTGCTGGCCGCCCGCCGCGGCATCGACATCGCGCGCGCGCAGCGCATCGTCGCGTCATCGCTGCCGCCGATGCAGTTCGCGGTCGGCAACACCGCGCTGGAAGTCAATGAGACACGCGCCGGCGGCATCGCCCGCCCGCGCGGGCTCGGCCCCACCAACAACATCCAGACCTCGCTGACGATGCTGGTGGAGGTGGGCGGCAAGCGCACGCTGCGCACCCGCCTGGCGGAGGAAAACATCGGCGTCGCCGAAGCCCTGGTGCTCGATGCGATGCGCACGCAGATCTACGCGCTGCGGCAGAATTTCATCGCCGCACTCGCGGCGCGCGCCAACCTGGATGTGGCACTGGCCAACCGCGCCAGCCTGGACCGCACCGAGGCGTTGTTGCGCCGCCGCCTGCGCGATGGCGCCATCCCGGAAGGTGATCTTCTCCGCTTCCAGGCCAGCCGCGTGCAGTTCGAGGGCGATGTCACCAGCAACGCCCAGGCCTATGCCGCGGCCGTCGCGGCCGTGGCGGTCACACTGGCCGCCGACGCCGCCGACACCACAGCGCGCCCCCGCCTGCCGCAGCTGGGTGCTCTGCCCTTCGAGGTGCAGGGCCGCTTCACCCTGGTGCCCGAACTCGGCATCCCGCGTGAGGAACTGGCCGAGGCGGTGCAGAACCGCCCCGATGTCGTCGCCGCCCTGCGCCTGGCCAGCGCCGCCGGCGTCAATGTGAATCTGGCCGAGGCCGCGCGCTGGCGCGACATCTCCGTCTCGGCCGGTTATGGCCGCACGCGGCTGCCGCAGAACCTGCCGGATGTGTCGGGCAACCCCGCCTTCGCCAACAACCAGCTGACCATCCAGTTCGGCATCCCGCTGTTCACGCGGCGCATCGTCGAAGGCAATATCGGCGTCGCCACCGGCCAGGCCGCGCAGGCCGATGCGCAGGCGCGCGCGGCATTGCTCCAGGCCCGCGCGGATTTCGCCACCGCCTGGTCGCAGGTCGAGCAAAGCCGCACGCTGCTGCGCCTCTACACCGGCGGCGCGCTGGCCCGCGCGGAGGCCGCCTATCGCAGCGCGGAACAGGCCTATCTCGCCGGCGGCGCATCCCTGCTGGATGTGCTGGATGCGCTGCGCACGCTGAACGCCACGCGGCTCGCCGCCAACCAGGCGCGGGGTGCCTATCTGACGGCGCTGGCGAATCTGGAGCAGGCCAGCGGCGTCTCCGGCGTCGCGCCGCGGCTGTAGCATCATGACGGGGGGCACGCGCACACTGATCCAGCACCCGGCCGTGGCTCCGTCCGATACGCCTGTTTCCACACGCTTCGCCGATGCCGATCACGCCAGCTCCGCGTTGCGCCCGATGGCGCGCATCACCCTGATGGAGCGTGGCGATTTCTGCGCCGAGCTGACGCGCTGCTGGTTCGACGACATGATGTTGCAGCACGCCGATATCGGCCAGCCATTGCATGCGGTGGTGGCGATGCCGCTGGCCTGGGTCATCGGCTTCGGCCCTGCCGCCCGTGCCAGCGAACACTGGAACGGCGAAATGCTGCAACCGGACCAGCTGGTGCTGCACCGCCCCGGGCGAGAGGCGCATCTCGTCTCGAAGGGCGGCGAGTGGGGCAGCCTGACGGTCTCGCAGGCGTCGCTCGAACGGATCTTCGAGGAGCGGGCAGGCCGTCCGCCGCCGCCCGCCACGCGGCAGATGCTGCGCCCGGCGCCGCTCGTCATGGCCGGCCTGCGCAGCCTGTACCAGGTGGCAGCCCTGCAGCCGCAGGGCGCAGCCGGCGAAGCCGGCCGGATGGCGATGCGTGACACGCTGGAGGGCTTGCTGGTGGCCTGCCTCTCCGGCACGCCGATTGGCCCGGAGGACAGCTTCGCCGCCGGTCGCGGCCAGTTGCTGGCCGCGTTGGATGAGATTTGCCAGGCGTCGGCGGACGAGATGCTGACGGTGAGCCGCGTCTGCCGCCAGCTGCGCACGGATGAACGCATGCTGAAGCTGCTCTGCCAGCATGTCTTCGGCACGAGCCTCAACTCACACCTGACACAATGGCGGCTGCGCCATGTGCGTGTCGCGCTGCTCCGCGCAGCACCTGACGAGACCACCATCGCCAGCGAGGCGATGCGGCAGGGTTTCTGGGAATTGGGGCGCTTCGCCGCGGCCTATCGCCGGGCTTGGGGGGAAAACCCCTCAGAGACGCTGCGCCGCGTGCGGTAGGGAATTTCCTCGGACACTGCGGCAAGGCCCAGAGCAGGCAGGCGGCGGCCAGGGCTTGTTGCGCTCAACCGGCACCGTCTGTTGAAACAATCCAGGCCCCATCGCGCAGGCAGCAAGGCGCCGCCATGCGGGTCAGTGCATGCGCATGCCCAGTGCGGCGCGCTTGCGCATGATCAGCATCAGCCGCACGAAGGCGCCGAAATCCGGTGAGGGGTTGTAGTCGGTATCGGCCAGCAGGGCGGGCGTGAAGGTGTGGTTGAAGCACCAGGCCTGCCAGCCCATCGCGGCGCGATCCATCGCGTTCATGATCTCCATGCGGTAGCGATCGGTGCCGCCCTGCATGGCGTGTTCGGGGTGGGCCGTGGTGTCCCAGCCCCATTCGCTGACCACCACCGGCAGACGTTCCCCGGGGCCGAGGAAGGCGCGCTGCCACGGCACGCGCCAATTGCTGTCGGGGTAGGGGTGCGTGCAGTAGATGATGTTGGGGCGGCGCAACGGCGCCTCGGCCGCGAAGGACAGGTCATAGGCGAATTGCAGCCCGCCCACGGCGATGGGCTTGTTGGGGGCGATGATGCGGATGTCATCGACCATGTTCTCCGCCCAGTCGCGGAAATCCTCCCACATTTGCGGCGTGTGTTCGGTGGCCAGGCTGCCATCGGGGTGGATGAATTGCGGTTCGTTGAACAGCTCGAAATAGGCGACGACATTGTCGCGCGCATATCTCACTGCAATGGTCTGCCAGAAGCGGCGCATCTCGGTGGTGGTGGTGTCGAAGAGCGGGCCGTGCGTCACGTCCACCAGGCGCTTGTAGCGATCGGTCGGCGGGAAGCCGATACCGTGCCAGCAGATCGAGAGGTAGATGCCCGCACGACGCGCATAGGCCACGGCAGCATCGAGCGTGCGCAGCACATGCGCCTCACCCAATGCGCGCCAGATGGCTGGCATGACCGAGAGCCGCATGATGTCGCAACCCCAGGCGGAGGCGGCGGAGAACAGCCGATGGTCGAAGAAGCCCATCTGCTCATCCTGCCGCTGCGCGATCCAGGCGACATCGGGGATGCAGACGCCGCGCATGATCATCTGCTGGCCATTGGCTGCGAAGATGCCGTTGTCGCGCGTGGTCATGGCCTGGGGGTAGCCGCGCGGGATCGGGAAGGCGGCGCGCACGCGCGTGACGTCGGCCGGCAATTCGCGTGGGCCGGTGCTGGCCAGCAGCAGGGCGGCGTCGCGACGGCCGAAATCGATCACCGGCCGGGCGGGCTCAGCGCCGCCACGGCGTGGTGGTGTCGCGCGTCATGAAGGTGATGGGCGTACCCCCGCGCGGCGCCATGATCCAGACGGAATAGACGCCGCCGGCCTCCATGCCTTGCAGCTGGAAGGGCTGGCTGCGCTGGGTGCCGCAGGTGGCGCGCACCGCTGCCGTGACCGGGTTCACGCTGCGCATGCGCCCTTCGGCCAGCGGCACGTTTTCGAACACCGCCTGGCCTGCCGGGTCCAGCACCAGGGAGGCCTGCGCGCAGCCGCCCATGGCGTTGTAGAAAGCGAGCCGCGCGCGCACCTGGTTGAACTGGGTTTCGTCGCGGAAGGGGCGGGCCTGCAAGGCACCGCCCTCGGCGGTGACGATCAGCGTGTTGAAGCTGCCGACTTCGAGGCGCAGCGAGAGCTCGGCGCGCAGCGCGCCCGCCTGCAACTGCACCGCGACGGCGCGATCGGCCACGTTTTCCTGCACCACATAGGGGCTGATGCGCTGCGCATTCTCGGTGCCGATGGTGGCCGCGCCGGTGACGCTGGGGCGGACCTGCAGCGCGTCGGGTGTCGCGTTGATGATGCGCAAGTAAGCGCTGCCGGCCGGCGGCAGCGGTTCATACAGCACCTGCTGCGCCGCGGCGGGCAGCGCCAGGAACAGGCAGGCGAGAAGGATGCGCAGCATGGCTCAGGCCCTCCGCGCCAGGCGGCGCAATTCATCGGTGAACTGGCGTTGCGGCATGGCGGCACTGCCCCAGAAGCCGGGGTTGTCGGGCATGACTTCCATATTGCCCTCCAGGAAATGCCAGACGATCAGGTTGGGGCGCGCCTGCCGGAACAGGTCGGAACGCAGGTAGTTCAGCAGCGTGGTGTAGGGGCCGAAACGGCCGACCTGCACGGCCAATGCGACGGGCCGGTTCAACTGGTTGGAGAACATCGGCGGAAAGCCGTAGCCGGTCTGCATGAAGCTGTTGCCGACGATGATGACATCGGCGCCGTCTTCCTCGATCAGGCCCACACCTTGCGGCGCGCCCTGGATGCGGCGGACGCGGAAATTCTCGAAGGGGAAGCGGCGCTGTTGTTCGGGGCCCAGCATTTCCGCCAGGTCGTTGCGATCGTAGCGCATGGTGAGCATGTCACCCAGCTGCGTGCCGCGTCGTGTCGCGGCGGGCAGGTTGCCGCGTTCGCGCACCACGCGCGCGAGCTCGGCGGCCGCGGCCGCGCCGCCCGCGGGCGTCCAGTGGATATCGGCCTTGAAGAACAGCGCGTCGCGCTGGCTGCGGCGCAGCTGCGCGAATTGCGTGGCGTGGTCCACCAGCAGCGCCGGGCCGCGGGCGAATTCCTCCAGCACCGCGCCGTAGCGCGCCGTGGCATCGGCATTGGGGCGGAAATCATCGGGCAGGAATTCTTCGTAGACCCGCGCCTTGGTCGGCGTGACGCAGAGCGCCACGCGGAACCCGGCCTCGGCCATGATCGAGACGGCGCCGTTGATGTAGCGCGCCACTTCGCGCGTGCGGCGGATATCGACGCGGCGGATATCCTCCCAGGCGCCGAACAGCCAGCCATCGCGGCCGATGATGACCTGGCCCTGCTGCGCCTCGGTGCGCGCGGGCTGCTGCGCCGGGCGGTTCTGCTGCGCGAGCGCGGGTGTGGCGGCCATGATGCCGCCTGCCAGGGCGGCGCGCCGGCCAATGGAAAACTGCTTAGCCATTTCTGCGGCAAACCCCTTGATGCTGCCTGACCCCACCATTGCGTTACCACAACCGGGCCGCGCCCGGCCACCATGCCGCACGGCATGCATCCTTGCCCGCCACCGGCGCCTGCGCCAGCCTGCAACCAGGGAGAGAACACCATGCGAATCAAGGCCGCCGTGCTGCATGTCCAGGGAGCGCCGCGCCCCTATGCGCAGTCCTGCCCGATGACGATCGAGGAGGTGGAGCTGGACCCGCCGGGGCCTCACGAGGTGTTGATCCGCGTGGGTGCCGCTGGCCTGTGCCACAGCGACCTGTCCACCATCGAGAATCTGCGCCCCCGGCCGCTGCCCATCGTCATCGGCCATGAAGGTGCCGGCGTGGTCGAGGCGGTGGGCGAGGGTGTTTCGGACCTCGCGCGCGGCGATCATGTGGTGTGCCTCTTCGTCTCCGCCTGCGGGCATTGCCGGCCCTGCGTGCGCGGCAAGCCCAATATCTGCGAGGGCGGGTTCTCGTCACGCGCCGTGGGCACGCTGCCATCCGGCCAGCGGCGCCTGCGCTGGCAGGGGCGCGAATTGAACCATGGCAGTGGCCTCGCGCTGTTCGCCGAATACACGGTGGTGGACCGCACAGCACTGGTGAAGATCGAGCGTGACATCCCCTTGCAGGATGCCGCCCTGTTCGGCTGCGCGGTGATGACCGGCGCGGGCGCGGTGCTGAACACGGCGGCGCTGAAGGCGGGTGATGAGATCGCCATCATCGGCCTGGGCGGCGTTGGCATGTGCGCGCTGATGGCCGCCGTGACAGGCGGCGCTGCGCGGATTGTCGTGGTGGACACACAGCCCTCGAAACTGGCGCTGGCGCGGCAATGGGGTGCGACCGACACCTTCGACGCGACCGACCCCGATTGCGCAGCGCGCATACGCGAAGCCACGCGCGGCGGGCTGGATACGGTGGTGGAAACCGCGGGCGCGCTGGCCGCGCTGAACCTGGCCTATGCGATCACCGCACGCGGCGGCCAGGTGGTGACGGCGGGCCTGCCGCATATCCAGGCCACCTTCCAGTTCACGCCGAACGCGCTGGTCAGCGATGAGAAATCGATCCGCGGCAGCTACATGGGCAGCTGCGTGCCGCCGCGCGACATCCCGCGCTTCCTGGCGCTGTACCGGCAGGGCAAGCTGCCGGTGGAAAGGCTGCGCCAGGGCGTGGTGGGCCTGGACGGGCTGAATGCCGGCTTCGACCGCCTGGCCGAGGGCGAGGTGCTCAGGCAGATGCTGGTGCCGGGGTAGGCCCCCGCCTTAATACCCCTGGCGCAGCAGCGGAAAGGCGCTGTGCACATCCGGCGTGATCACCGGCGGCGCGCCGATATGCACATGGCCGCGATTGAGCGCCGCGAAGCCGTTCACACCGGTCAGGCCCAGTGCCTTGATCGCCTCATCCTCCAGGATTTCCAGCAGCCGCGTGATGCCAGCCGCACCCTCGGCCGCCAGCGCGTAGAGGTAGAGCCGCCCCAGCCCCACCCAATCCGCGCCGAGCGCGATCGCCTTCACGATATCCGTGCCACGCGAGAACCCGCCATCGACCATGATCTTGGCGCGGCCGGCCACCGCCGGCGCCACCTCCTGCAGCACATCCAGGCTGCCGCGCCCATGGTCCAGCTGGCGGCCGCCATGGTTCGAAACGTAGATGACGTCCACACCATGCTCGACCGCGATCACCGCATCCTCGGCGGTGCCGATGCCCTTCAGGATGAGCGGGATGGAATGGCGGTCCTTGAAGCGCTTCACATCATCCCAGTTCAGCGCGGCCTGGTGGTCCATGCCGGTGTTGGCGGCACGCCAGGTCTTGACGAAGCGCTTGGTGATGTCGCGTTCGCGGCGGGAGTAATGCGCGGTGTCCACCGTCAGCGCGAAGGCATCGTAACCGCTGTCCACCGCGCGCTTGACGTGCTCGTCGATGAAGGTGGCATCACCGCGCACATAGAGCTGAAACACGCGCGGCCCATCGGAGGCCGCGGCCGCCGCCTCCATCCCCGGCTGCGACACGGAGGACAGCATGAAGGGCACGCCGAAGCCATGCGCGCCCAGCGCGGCGCTGGCACCGCCGCCGGCCTCGAAGGATTCCAGCGAACCCACGGGGCACAGGAACACCGGCAGGCGGATGTCATGGCCGAAGAAATCCACCCGCGCCGAGACATTCGCCACATTGGTCAGCACGCGCGGCCGCAGCGCGACCGTGTCGATCGCCATGCGGTTGCGCGCCACCGTCGTCTCGGTCTCGGTGCCGCCGATCAGGTAGTCCCAGATATTGGGGTTCAGGCGCAGCTTCGCGACCTTGATGAACTCGTGCAGCGTCAAATACTGGCCGCCGGCCAATTCGTTCTTGTGCAGCGTGTTGGACATGCGCGCCCCCTCCCGTTCACGGCCGAGGCTATGCGCGGCATCATGCGCAAGCAAGGCAGGGAGGCATGCGATGAAATGGAGCCAGAGGCGCGCGCAGGCGCGGGCAGTGCTGGAGGGTTCGGCCTGCATCCACCCCGCTTCGGTGCATGACCCCGTCAGCGCGCGCATCGCCGAAGACTTGGGCTTCGAACTGGGCATGTTCGCCGGCTCCACCGGCTCGCTCGCCATCCTCGGCGCGCCCGATCTCATCATGATCACGCTGACCGAATTCGCCGAGCAGGCGCTGCGCATCAACCGCGCCGCCGCCCGCCTGCCCTTGGTGGTCGATGCCGATCATGGCTACGGCAATGCGCTGAACGTGATGCGCACGGTGGAAGAATTGGAAGTGGCCGGCGTGGCCGCCATGTCCATCGAGGACACCGACCTGCCCCGCCCCTTCGGCGCGCCGAAGCCGCGGCTGATCCCGCTGGAGGAAGGGGTGGGCAAGATGCGCGCCGCGGTGGCCGCGCGCGTCGACCCGGCGCTGATGATCCTGGCGCGCACGGGTGCCATGTCCATCACCGGGCTGGATGACTGCATCGCCCGCGTGCGGGCGTACAACACCACCGGCGCGGATGGCATCTTCCTCACGGGCGTGACGACGCGCGCACAGCTGGATGCCGTGGCGGGCGAGGCCAAGCTGCCCCTGGTGCTGGGCACGCTGACGCCCGAGATCGCCGATCGCGATTACCTCGCCAGCCGTGGCGTTCGCATCGCCTTGCAGGGCCACCTGCCCTTCCAGGCGGCCATCGCGGCGATCCACGCCACGCTGAAGGCGCTGCGCGACGGCACGCCGCCCGAGGCGATCACCGGCACGGCGCCGGCAGCGCTCGCCCGCGCGGTGATGCGCGAAGAAGGCTACGCGGCCGCGACGAAGGATTTTCTGGATTAGCCCAGCAAACGCGTGGTGCGGGTCTGCAATTCCTGGATCACCCGCGCCGCGCCACCCTCGCGGATCAGGCCCGCGAATTCCCCACGGCGCGAGGCCAGTTCGCTGATCGTGCCGGTGAGATACACATCCACCACGCGCCCGTTGCGCAGCAGGTAGGAGAGCTGCACCGCCTCCTGCCCGCCGGTGCGGTTCAGCATGGTGCGGACCAACTGGTCGCCATTGGGCAGCGGCTGCACGCCCTGCGTCACGAAGGTTTCACCGGCAAACCCGTCGAAGCGCGCGGCATAGGTCGCGATCGACCAGCGGCTGAAGGCCTCGATCAGCGCTGCCTGGTCGGCCGGCGTGAAGCCGGTCCAGGGCGGGCCCACGGCGATGCGCGTCATCGCCGGCAGGTCAAACACCTGGCCCATCACAGGCGCCAGGCGGTCGAAGCGGCCCCGCGCGCCCAGGCGCTGCGCATTGCGCATGATGTCCAGCAGGGCGGCGTGGAAGGTCTCGATGGGCTGGGTCTGCGCCAGGGCGGGGGTCGCCAGCAGGGGCAGGGCCAGCAGGCTGCGTCGGGTCGTGTTCATGGGCGCGCATTTACCACCAGGATCATGGCCAAACGAGGGTGGACCGCCCGGCTGCGTATCGGCACAAGGCGGGCATGCACACACGTCATACCGTGCTGCTCACGGGCGGCACCGGCTTCCTGGGTTGTTCGGTGGCGCGCGCCCTGGTGGCGCGCGGCCATTCCGTCGTGGCCCTGGCGCGCCCCGAGACGCCGCGCGGCGTGCTGGACGGCGTGCCCGTGGCCTTCGCGCCGGGCGACCTGACCGACACCGACAGCCTGCGCGCGGCGCTGCGCGGCTGCGATGCGCTGATTCATTGCGCGGCCGATTATCGCATCTTCGTGCCCGACCCGGAGCGCATGTTCGCGGTCAATGTGCATGGCACGCGCGCGCTGATGGAAGCGGCGCTGGCCGCGCGACTGTCGCGCATCGTGCATGTCAGTTCGGTGGCCACGCTGAAGCCGCGGGCCGATGGCACACCCGCCACCGAGGCGGACGCGGCGCATCCCTTCGACGCCATCGGCCCCTACAAGCGCAGCAAGACCGAGGCCGAACGCCTGGTCGAAGCCATGGTGATGGAGGACGGCCTGCCGGCCACCATCGTCAACCCTTCCACGCCGATCGGCCCGCGCGACCGCCGCCCCACGCCCACCGGCCGCATCATCCTGGAAGCCGCGATGGGCCGCATGCCGGCCTATGTCGAAACCGGGCTGAACCTGGTGCATGTGGAGGATTGCGCGGCGGGCATCGTCACCGCGCTGGAAATCGGCGCCATTGGCGAACGCCATATCCTGGGCGGGCAGGATGTGACGCTGGCCGAACTGCTGACGCATATCGCGGGCCTCTACGGCCGCCGCGCCCCCTTCCGCCTGCCGCGCGCGCCGCTCTATCCGGCTGCCCTGGTGGCCGAGAGCATCGCGCGCATCACCGGCCGCGAACCGATGCTCACCCTGGACGGGTTGCGCATGGCCGGGCAGCGCATGTTCTTCAGCTCCGCCAAGGCCGAGGCGCTGCTCGGCCACCACGCCCGCCCCTGGCAGGAGGCGGTGGCCGACGCCATCGCCTGGTTCCGCGCGCAGGGCATGCTGCCGTGATCTGGGTTGCGCTGGCCGCCGCCATCGCCTGGGCGGTGATGCTGTTCGGCCGCGGCGGCTTCTGGCGCGCGGCCGACCGGGATGAACCGCCCGCGCCGGACCTGCCCGCCTGGCCCGGCGTCACCGTCATCATCCCCGCGCGCGACGAGGCGCCGAGCATCGCCGCCACCGTGCGATCCCTGCGCGCACAGGACTATGCCGGCGCACTGCGCGTGGTCGTGGTCGATGACCGCAGCACCGACGGCACCGGCGCCCTGGCACGCGATGCGGGCGCGGAGGTGATCACCGGCACCGGCCGCGCGCCGGGCTGGACCGGCAAGCTCTACGCGCTGCAACAGGGGCTGGCGGCGGCGCAGCCCGACACGCGCTACATCCTGTTCACCGATGCCGACATCGTGCACGCGCCGGATTCCGTGCGCCGCCTGGTCGCGCGCGCCGAACGCGACGGGCTGGTGCTGACCAGCCTGATGGCGAAGCTGCGCGCGGTGAGCGGCGCCGAACGCTGGTTCATCCCGGCCTTCATCTACTTCTTCCAGATGCTCTACCCGTTTCGCTGGTCAAACGCGGCCGGCACGCGCACGGCCGCCGCGGCCGGCGGCTGCGTGCTGCTGCGGCGCGACGCCTTCCTGGCCGCGGGCGGGCTTGAACCCATCCGTGGCCGCATCATCGATGATTGCGCGCTGGCGGCGCTGATGAAGCGCCAGGGCCGCATCTGGCTGGGCCTGACCGACCGCGTGGTGTCATTGCGCGAAAGCCCGAGCATGGACCCGATCCGGCGCATGGTGGCGCGCACTGCCTATGCGCAGCTGGGGCACTCGCCGTGGCTGCTGGCGGGCACGGTGCTGGGCCTCACGCTGGTCTTCCTGGCGCCGCCGCTGCTGGCGATCTTCGCGCGCGGGCCGGCGCAGTGGCTGGGTGCCGCGACCTGGGCGGCGATGGCGCTGTCCTTCGTGCCGATGCTGCGATTCTACGGGCTGGGATGGTGGCGCGCGGCGGCACTGCCAGCGGTGGCCGCGCTCTATCTGGCCTTCACGCTGGACAGCGCCTGGCAGCACCACCAGGGGCGCGGCGGCATGTGGAAGGGCGAGGCCGCGCCGTAGCGGATCAGTTCGGCAAAGGCGGCAGCATGCGGTCCGCCGCGGGCGGCAGGAATTCGGTGCGGAACAGCCGCTCCGCCGGCGCCGGGTTCGCCACATCGAAGGCGCGCGCCATGGTGGTGACCAGGTTCGCCGCGCGCTGCGCATCAACATGCCCCACGCCATTCGCCGCGACCGAGGGCGTGGCCAGCACCTCGCGGAAGATGAAGCGCATGCGCTCATCCTCCAGCACCGGATCGGCCAGTTGTTCGCGCGCGCGCACCGCGGCGATGGCGGCCGCCGGTTCGCGCAGCACATCCTTCAGGCCCTGCACGGTGGCGCGCACCACGGCGCGGATCATGTTGGGCTCGGCCTGCGCGAGGGTGGCCGGCACCATCAGCGCATTGCCGTAGATGTCCACGCCATGATCGTTGAAGCGGAACATCATGATGTCCGCCGGGTTCGAGCCCAGCGTGCGCAGCGCGAAGAAGGCGCCGGAGATGAAGGCGGTGATGGCATCGGCCTCACCCCGGAACAGCATGGGTTCGCGCAAGGGCGGTGCCACATTCACCCAGGTAACGCTGTCAGCCGGGATGTTGTTGGCCTGGGCGAAGGCGGGGAACAGCACGCGCCCGGAATCGCCCGGCGGTGCCGCGATGCGCTTGCCCCGCAGATCGGCCGGTGTGTTGATGCCGCGCCCGCGCAGCGTGATGACGCCGGCCAGCGTGCGATCGAAATACTGGAACACATTGACCAGCGCGCGATCGGGATTGTCGGCGTTGAACTTCACCGCGGCACCAGGGTCACCGAAGCCGATATCGGCCGCTCCCGCGCCGACGCGCGTGATCACATCGCCGCTGCCGAAGCCGCGCTGGATCTGCACGTTCAGCCCTTCGCGCGTGAAATAGCCGCGCTCGGCGGCCAGGAACCAGGCGGAATGGTAGCCCTGCGGCACCCAGTCCAGCATCAGCCGGATCACGCGCGGCTGCGCGATGGCGGGTGTTGCGAGCAACGGCAGGGCGGCAAGCTGGCGACGGTTGAGCATGGTGGTCTCCTTCAAGCGGCGCGTTTGCGCGTGGCGGCGATCAAGGTTTCCAGAAGTTCGGGCAGGGCGAGCGGCGTGGCATCGCCGCCGCCACGGCCAAACGGCCCTGTGGCCTGGCGCGGCGTGACACCCAGCCGCGCGGCGAGGCGCAGCAGCGCGTCATCGCAATGCTCACGCGTGGGCAGGCAGGTGATGGCCAGTTCTGGCGGCAGCAGGTCATTCACGCCGGTCAGCGCCAGGCGTTCCGCGCCTGCCATGCGCGTCGCCGCGATGCCATGCGCGGCGCGCTCGCCGCGGCCGAGGACGAAGCTGCGATGGGTGAGGCCCGGCGCCACCCAGGCGATGCGCTGGTCGAACACGCCTGGGAACCGCAGCAATGTCTTCGCCACCGCATCGGCCATGGCGTTGTGCATCACGACATAGGCGCGCTTTTCGTTCGGGCCCCATTTCCACTGCGTGGCGGAGAGGCGCGTCGCGCTGTGATCGGCGCGCCAGGGCGAGACGGCATTGCCGCGATTCTCGAACAGCCCGGGGTCGTCATACTGATGCGCGGGCGACAGGCCGGCATCGTAGTCCATCAGGTTTTCATAGGGCACAAAGCCCAGCGGTTCGCTGATGACGGCGCGGTGGATCACGGTGCCGTTGCGATGCACCAGCGGTGCGGTGCTGACCGTGGCCGGCGCATCCGCATTGGAGACCAGGCGCGGATCTGCAGGCTGGCTGGGCTGGAAGCCGGCTGCGATCAGCGCGGCATTGATGCGCTTATGCTCGGTGCTGAGCACATAGGGCTTGGTCTTGGTGCAGGGCAGCAGCAGCAGGATGCGGCGCTTCGCCGGCGGCAGTTCGGGCTGCCAGCGCCGATGCGTGAAGTCGAACCAGTCGCGGATGCGCGGATGGTTGAGTGAGTCAACATTATCCTGCGGCGAGTACAGGCACAGCGAGGGGTCGAGCGTGAAGGGCGGGCGGATCTTCGCCATGCTCTCGCGCACGCGCGTCTCGCGGTCATCGGTGGTGACCATGGCTCAACTCTCCAGGATATCGGCGGGGAAGAGGTCCTCGGGCGCCAGGTCGCGCGTCAGCAGGCCTTCGGCGCGCATGTAGCGGATCAGCGTTGCGAACATGGTGCGGTTGGCGGTGAAGCCGGTGGGCCAGTAGTCATGGCCCAGCAGCCGCTCCGTCTCCTCGATATGCTGCGCGAGCCAGGGCAGCATGGTGAACAGCGTGGCACTGTCATGCAGCCGTTGCTGCGCGATGCGCTGGCTGTCGGCGAAGGCGTTGAGCAGCGCGCGCGGCAGCCAGGGATTGGCCTCCGCGATCGGGCGCTTCACCGCGATCAGATGCATGGGCGGATGGATGCCGGTCTTGCGGAAATAGCCGAGCTCGGCCGCCATCGGGTCCGCGAAGAGGCGCCCGACCTTGTCGGGATGGGTGAAGAAACTGTCCGGCGCGCGCGCGGTGTAGAGCGCATCGATCTCGCCCGCTGCCAGCATGTCCGACAGGGTCTTCTCCGCGCCCGCATGGTCGATGCTGTAGCCGGGCGGGTATTCCTGCGGATGGTCCTCGCCCATGCGCGGTTCGTTCAGCCCGGCGTTGACGTAGACGGGGCTGCGCGCCGGCAGGTCGTAATGTTCGTCGAAGATGCCGCGCAGCCAGACTGCGGCCGCCATGTCCCACACCATGGTGCCGATGCGCGCGCCGCGCAGATCCGCAGGCTTCGTATAGCCGCGCGCGCGGTTCACGAAGACGCAGGAGAAGCGGAAATGCCGCGAGGGAAACACCGGGATTCCCACGTAATCCGGCGTGCCGCGATTGAACTGACGCAGCCAGGTGGCGATGGGAAATTC
>JAIXVH010000012.1 GCA_027483125.1 Acetobacteraceae bacterium
TGGTTCGATCGGCGCGGCGCTGGCCCGGCAGGTGGCAGCCCTGGCACCCGCAAGCCTGACCTTGCTGGACCATTCCGAATACGCGCTGTGGCGCATCGATACGGCCCTGGCCGAAAACCATTCCGCGCTGCCGCGGCGGTCGCTGCTGGCCGATATCCGCGATGCCGCGCGCATCCGCCGCATCATGGCCGAGGCCCAACCGGACATCGTGCTGCATGCTGCGGCGCTGAAGCATGTGCCGATCACCGAGGCGCAGCCCCTGGAAGCCATCCTGACCAATGCGCTGGGCACCCGCGTGGTGGCCGATGCCGCGCGCGATGCCGGTGTGGGATGCTTCGTGCTGGTCAGCACCGACAAGGCGGTGAACCCGGTTTCCGTCATGGGTGCGACCAAGCGCCTGGCGGAAATGTACGGCCAGGCGCTGGATGACCCGCAGGGCATGCGCTGCCTGGCGGTGCGATTCGGCAATGTGCTGGGCTCCAGCGGCAGCGTGGTGCCGGTGTTCCAGCGGCAGATCGCGCGCGGCATGCCGCTGACCGTGACGCACCCGGCCATGCGCCGCTATTTCATGACGCTGGAGGAAGCGGCAGGCCTGATCCTGCGCGCTGCCCGGCTGCGCGATGCCGCGGCCGGCGCCGTCTTCGTGCTGGATATGGGCGCGCCCATTCGCATCCTGGATCTGGCACGCCGCATGCTGCGGGCATCCGGCCAGGACCTGCCGATCCGCTTCACCGGCACGCGCCCCGGCGAACGCCTGGATGAGGAACCGCCCACCGCCGATGCCCAGCCCAGCCGCGAAGCCGGCGTGCTGGTCGCCACCCCCCGGCCGGTGGATGCCGCGCTGGTGGGCCGCGCCATCGATGAATTATCCGTGCTGGCCCAGGCCGGCCACGCCCAGACCGCGCGCCAGCGGCTGTGGCGGCTGATCGGGCAGGACAGCCCCGCCCTGCGGTCGGTAGCACACTGAAACGAGGCTTGATCGGCCCTGCCTTGCCTTTGCCGCAACCGCGCGCAACACCGGCGCCATGAATGCGATCGCACCCCGCCCCATCGGCCTGTTCGACATGCATGCGCAGCAGGCGCAGATCCGCGACAAGCTGCGCGCGCGGATGGATGCGGTGCTGGAATCCGGCCGCTTCATCAACGGCCCGGAAGTGGTCGAGTTGGAGGAACGGCTGGCCGCCTTCGCCGGCTGCGGCCATGCCGTCGGCGTTTCCTCCGGCACGGATGCCTTGCAGATCGCCATGATGGCCGAGGGCATCGGCCGCGGCGACGCGGTGTTCCTGCCCGCCTTCACCTATACCGCCACCGCCGAGGTGCCGCTGGTGCTGGGTGCCACGCCGGTCTTCGTGGATGTCGACCCCATCAGCTTCGACCTGGACCTGGCTGACCTGCAACGGCGCATCGCGCTGGTCGAGGCCGAGGGCCGGCTGCGGCCGCGCGCCATCGTCGGTGTGGACCTGTTCGGCCGCCCCGCCGACTGGCCGGCGCTGGAAGCCATCGCCGCCCAGCGCGGGATGTTCCTGCTGGATGACGCGGCGCAGGCCTTCGGCGGCGATATCGGCGGCAAGCGCCTGGGCTGCTGGGGTGATGCCGCGGCCCTGTCCTTCTACCCCACGAAAACACTGGGCTGCTACGGCGATGGCGGCGCGCTGCTGACCCAGGATCCCGAGCGCGCGGCGCTGTACCGGTCCTTGCGCACCCATGGCGAGGGCCAGGGCCGCTACGAGGTGCTGCGCACCGGCATGAATGGCCGGCTGGACACGCTGCAGGCCGCCATCCTGCTGTGCAAGATGGACCTCTTCGCCGAGGAATTGCTGGCGCGCGCGAGGGTGGCGGGCTGGTACCATGCCGCACTGGCCGGGCTGGTGACGGTGCCAGAACCCGTTCCCGGCCATGCCTGGGGCCTGTACACCATCACCCTGCCGGACGCGGATGCGCGCGCGCGCGCCCAGGCCGCGCTCAAGGCCGCCCATATCCCCTTCGGCGTCTATTACCCCAAGCCGTTGCACCACCAGCCCGCCTATGCGTCCGCCCATGCCGAAGCACTGCGCGACGCGCCGCCTTTGCCGGTGGCCGAGGCGCTGTGCCACCAGGTCATGTCCCTGCCGATGCACCCGTATTTGTCCGAGGGCGATGTGATGCGGGTGGCGGCGGCGCTGAAGGCGGGGCTGTAGCGCCCATTGCGCCACTGGCCTCGCGCGGCCAAATAACGCCCATGGGCATTGCCATCACACTGAACGGCGAACAACGCCAGGTGAGCGCCGCGACCGTGGCAGAATTGCTGCGCGAGATCGGGCTCGATACGCGCAAGGTTGCGGTCGAGCGCAATGAGGAGATCGTGCCCCGCAGCACCTATGCCGCCGCCACGCTGGCGCCGGGGGATGTGCTGGAAATCGTGCATTTCATCGGGGGCGGCTGACAGCCATGGACGAACATTGGGAAGTGGCCGGCCGGCGTTTTTCTTCGCGCCTGGTGGTGGGCACCGGCCGCTATCGCAACCTGGAGGAGACGCGCGATTCCATCGCCGCCTCCGGCGCGGAGATGGTGACGGTCGCGGTCCGCCGCGTGAACATCAGCGACGCATCCGCGCCCATGTTGCAGGATTTCGTCCCGCCCGACCGCTACACCTACCTGCCCAACACCGCCGGTTGCCACACCGCCAAGGATGCCGTGCGCACGCTGCGCCTGGCGCGCGAGGCCGGCGGCTGGAACCTGGTCAAGCTGGAGGTGCTGGGCCCGCCGCCCTTCCTGTACCCCGACATGGCCGCAACCATGGAAGCCGCCGCGGCCCTGATCGCCGACGGGTTCGAGGTGATGGTCTATTGCGCCGATGACCCGGTGGCCGCCAAGCGGCTGGAGGAAATGGGCTGTGTGGCCATCATGCCGCTGGGCGCGCCGATCGGCTCAGGCCTGGGCGTGGCCAA
>JAIXVH010000446.1 GCA_027483125.1 Acetobacteraceae bacterium
AAGGTCACTGCGGCCGATCTGCGCGGCAAGACCGCGCTGAGGCTGGCCTCCGGCATTCCCGGCGTGCAGATCACCGATGCCTGGCAGACGCTGACCATCGGCACCGCGGATGTCGAGACCGCGACGGCGCTGCAATTGCCGATCAACGCGCCGGTCGCCCTCGTGCGCCGCGCGGCGGTGGACCAGAACGGCGTGCTGATCCTGGTGGCGGATGGGATTTATCGCGGTGATGTGGTGCGGATCGACATCAAGCTACGCTGAACGCGGCTTGGTCCTATAAACCATATATTTGACTTTTAGGGCTGCGTTCGGGCAAGCTGGTCCTGTCGGCCAGAGGAGCACCGCATGCGTTTCCTGACCTTTTCGCCCCGCCTTGCGCTCCGCGCCGAAGCCGTTACCCCCAGCCGCAGGGACTTTCTGGGCCTGGGTTGCGCCTGCTGCCTGGCGCTGGCGCTGCCGCCCAGCGAAGCCGCCGCGCAATCGCCCGCCGTGCAGCAGCATCTGGCGGCGGCGCGGGCGGCGGCGGGCGATGATCTGCGCGCCTATCTCGTGCTGGGCGAAGTCGCGGCGCCGACGCCCGGCCGGCAGGCGTTGACGCCCAGCCAGCTCATGGCGCTGCCCGCCCCGCCGCCGGGCAAGCCCTTCGACAATCTGCACTTCGTCGGCAGCCGCTGGGTCAGCGCCTGGGCCATCACCACCTCGGACGGCATCATCCTGGTGGACGCCATGGACAATGACGCCGATGCCGAACGCATCACCGAGGCCGGCATGCGCCAGCTTGGTCTGGATCCGGCGCGCATCCGCACGCTCGTCATCAGCCATGGCCATGGCGATCATTATGGCGGCGCGGGGCACATTATCCGCCGTTCCGGCTGCCGCGTGGTGTGCAGCGCGCTGGACTGGACGATGATGGAGACCGGCCTGGAATTCGACCGCCCCGATTGGGGCCGGCCGCCGCGGCGGGATGTCGCGGTGCAGGATGGTGATGTCATCCGGCTGGGGGATGCGAACCTCGATGTTCTGATCACGCCCGGGCACACCATGGGCACCATCACGCTGCTGTTCGACGTGCGCCAGGGCGGGCGGACGCATCGCGCCATGCTGTGGGGTGGCACGGCCTTCAATTTCGGCCGCCGCGCCGACCGCATCCCGCGCCTGCAGGCCTATATCGACGCGACGGCGCGTGCCCGCGAGATCGCGGCGCGGCAGAATGTCGAGGTCTTCCTCTCCAACCATAACCTCTATGACGAGGCCGTGGACAAGCTGGCGCGGATGCAGCCGGGCGCGCCCAACCCCTTCATCATCGGCAGCAACGCCACCCAGCGGGCGCTGACCGTCATGCATGAATGCGCGCGGGCCACCATGGCGGCCTGGAACACCTAGAAGCCAGAACGGAAATCATCGTCACACGAGCGTCTTGGTTCGTGCCGCGCCGCTCCTTGGTGACGTGCACCGCTGTCCGCGGCGAAGTCGGTCGCCGGCGGCCGTTCCGCCAGGCTGCGCGCCAATTGCCCGAGCGCGGTATCAGCCCCGGCGCGGCAGCGTAGTATCGTGGCCTTGCCGCTGATAACCGAGGTGCCGGCGAACACCCTGCTCGACGCGCCGGCAGCCTTATCGATGCCTGCAGCTGTCTCGCCGGCCTGCTGGCGCGGATGCTGCGCGTGCTCCGCCGGTTCGCCGATTTGCGCTCCGCTTGGCCGGCCCTTGCTCCGGAACGGAGACACCTCAGGCGTATGCCGGATGGCATCCAGTTCTTGTTACCAGGACGCAGCGATCTCAGGTCCAACGCATCGGTTGGAACTCCAGTCACGCGCAGACGGTAGCCGTTTGTGACGCCAGAAGCACGGCAGACCCCAATGTGTGACAGCCACGCCATTGCGCATCCCATGGGTTCCGCACCGGCCAGGCGGCCTTCGGGGCCTACACGCGACGGGCCCGGGACAGGTCGAGAGGATCGCTCCTTCCAAGCCGGCGCCAAGGTGAACGCCGGCGCGTGATGTCGCGGGGCCGATCTCGGCTCTTCCCCGCGACGGCCAGCCCGGATCAGCTGAGCCGGATATTGGCGGCGCGAATCACCGCGCCCCAGGTCGCGATCTCGCGTTCGAGATAAGCGCGGAAGCCTTCCGGTGACAGGTCGAGCGGGATGCTGCCCTGCTCGCGCAGGCGCTGCTGCATGGCGGGCGAGGCGGTGAAGGCGCGGACCTCGGCGTTGATCCGCGCGACGATCGGTGCCGGCGTGCCGGCCGGGGCGATCAGGCAGGACCACGTTGTCGCCAGGAACCCTGCTGCTCCCTGGGCCGCGAGCGTCGGTATCTCCGGCATGCCGGGCACCGGTTCGAGCGAGGTGACGCCGAGCGCGCGCAGCTGTCCCTGCCGCACCAGCGGGATTGATGATGCGGTGCTGTCGAACAGGAAGTCGCAGGTGCCCGCGACGGTATCGGTCAGCGCCGGCGCGCTACCTCGGTGGGGGAGCTGTTCGTAGCGCACGTCGAAGGCGCGCGCGAACATCTCGGCAGCGAGGTGGGAGGGCGAGCCGACGCCGATGTTGCACGCCGTCAGCCGCCCCGGCTCGCGGCGCAGCCGCGCCAGCAACTCGGGCAGGGTGCGCGTCGGCGAATTTGCCGGCGTGACCAGCAGCAGCGGCGTGATCGAGGGCAGCGCGACATGCGCGAAGCTGTGGATCGGGTCGTAGGGCACACTCTGCAGCTGCGGCAGGATGGACATCGGGCCGGACGCCGTCTGGGCCAGTGTGTAGCCGTCCGGGGCGGCGCGGGCGAGCATCTCGGTGCCCAGCACGCCCGCGCCGCCGCTGCGGTTCTCCACCGTGAAGGGCTGGCCGAATCGCGTCTGCAGATGCTGCGCGATCTGCCGCGCGCTGACATCCGTGCCACCACCGGGCGGAAACGGCAGGATCACACGCACCGGCCGCTCGGGCCAGGCCGCGGCTTGCGCCTCGGCAGAGCGCCGGGTGCCCAGGATCGCCGCTACGGCGAGCGCCGAGCCCGCCAGTCCACGCTTGCTGATCGTCATCATCCTTGCCTCCTTGCCTTGTCTTGCTGGTGTGTGTGCGGTTGCAGATCAGCGGCCTTCCACGGCTGCCGTCTCCGCCTCGGTGCTCCCCATCGCGGCGATCTCCGCGAGGGTTACGGGCTTCACTGGCGGGCGGATGCGCAAGGGCGCGATGGTCGCGCAATCCACTCCGCGCTCCGCCGCGATCGTCTCGACCACCGTCAGCATGCACAGCCGCCCTTGGCACGGCCCCATGCCGCAGCGCAGGAAGGCCTTCGCCTGGTTGGGGCCCGTCGCGCCGAGGCGGGCCGCATCACGCAGCGCCGCACCGGTCACCTCCTCGCAGCGGCAGGCGATCGCGTCGGGCGTGGCGACACGGAAGGCGGCCGCCGGCCGATAGAGCGCATCGAGGAAGCTGCGGCCACGCAGCCAGCGCGCGCGCGCGGCACGGTGCGGCGCAGCGGCCGCATCGCGCGCGGCTATGTCGATCGCGCCGAGCATGCGCAGCGCCTCCAGCGCAGCGATGCGGCCGGCGGCTTCCGCGGCCTCGGCGCCACCGATGCCAGCGGTGTCGCCCGCGATGGCAATTCCTGGCAGGTCGGTGTCCCCCCAGGCATCCGTGCGCGGTACGAAGCAGGCCTGTTCCGCGTCCCAAGCCACCGTGCAGCCGGCCGCCTGCGCCAGGTTGATCTGCGGCACGACGCCCTGGTGCAGCAGCACGTGGTCGGCAGCCGCGTGGCCGCCGGGCCAAGTCACCTCCAGCCCGCCATGGTTCGCTTCGATGCGCAGTGCGGCCACGCCCGACACCACCCGCACCGCGCGCCGCACCCGAAGCATCAACGCCAGCCCCTTGCGGGCATAGGGTGACAGCAGGAAAGCCGGAAGGTGCGGCAGCGCGGCGCGCCAGTTCGCTCGCGGTGTCGTCTCCAACAGCAGCGCAGGCGGGCTGCCGGCGGCGACGAGTTGGGCGGCGTAGAGCCAGACCAGCGGGCCGCAGCCAGCGATCACGGTGCGCCCGGCCGGCACCAGCGCCTGCGCCTTCAGCATGGTCTGCGCGGCGCCGACGCTCATCACACCGGGCAGCGTCCAGCCCGGCACCGGCATTGGTCGCTCCAGCGCGCCGGTGGCGATGATGACGCGCCGCGCCGTGATCATGCGCGCCGCGCCGGCAGCCGACACGCCCAGGCTGCGCGCAGCGTCGAGGTGCCAGACCGTCGCGCCGGGCAGGAACTCCACCTCCGCCGCCAGCGCAGCAGCCGCCAGGGCGCGGCCGGCTGCCGGCACGGCCGCGAGTGGCGGGACGGCGGCCAGCGGCGAGGCCTGGACGCCACGATGGACCTGGCCGCCAAGGCCCTGGTTCTCGTCAAGCAGCAGCACCGAAAGGCCGCGGCCGCCGACCTCTGCGGCCGCGGCCATGCCGGCTGGCCCGGCGCCGATGATGACGATGTCGTAGGCATCGCGCAGCGCAGTGACGTCGGCCAGGTGCCTCATGCGCCAGCCTCCCGCCGACCGCGCTGACGGCAGACATCCATGCCGGCACGCAGGGGCACCAAACAGGCCTGGCTGTTGCCGACGCCGTCGATGGTCACAAGGCAGTCGAAGCAGACGCCCATCATGCAATAGGGCCCACGCGGCGTGCCGGACACTGCCGTGTCACGCGTCGCGGCGTGGCCGAGCGCAAGCAGCGCGGAGGCGACGCTGTCGCCCTCGCGGCCTTCGACCGGCTGGCCCTCGAAGGTGAAAGCCAGGGCGGGGCGCTCGGCCTCAGGCAATCGCCGGAACATCGAACCTCCGCACGCTGAAGGAAGCGACCGACGCATCCAGCGCGCCGCGAGCGATCATCGGCGCGAGCAACTCGGCATGCGCGGCCGCCAGGGTCACGCCGCTGTGGCACGTGACCAGGAAGGCGCCTGGGGCGGTGGTGGATTCGTCGTAGATTGGAAAGCCATCGGGCGACATCACGCGCAGCGCGCCCCAGCTGCGCACGATGTTGAGTCCGCCCAGCAGCGGGAACATGCGGATTGCGCGTCGGGCCATGGCGGCGAGCACGCCAGGGCCGACTGCCTCGTCCTGCGGTGCTTCCTCCTTGCTGTCACCGATCATCACGCCGCCCTCATCGGTCTGGCGCAGCGTGCCCATAGGGTGGTGCAGGAAAGGCGCGGTCTTCTCCGTCACCATCACCTGGCCGCGCTGCGGGCGCACCGGCGCGGCGAGGCCCACCATCTGCGCGAGCGCCGCATTGCCAAGCCCCGCCGCCAGCACGATGCGCGCGGCCTCGATGGCTCCGTGCGGCGTCGCGACGCGGAAGCCGCCACCGGGCAAAGCCTTGATGTCCCGCACCGGATGGTCCGGCAGATAGGCCGCACCGCGCGCCATCGCCGCAGCATGCAGCGCGCGGAACAGCCGGAGCGAATTCACATGGCCGTCGAGCGGGCAGAAGATGCCGCCCACGACTTCCGGGCCGAGCGCCGGCATCGCGCGGGCGATCCGGGCGTGATCATGCACCTCCCACGGTACCGGCTCCCAGCCGGGCTGGTTGTGCATGCGCATCATGGCCGCGCGACGCGCGTCTAGCTCTGCCTCCGACAGGCACAGCGAATAGCCACCCGGCTGGGACAGCCCGAGGTCGAACCCCGTCTCCTCCCGCAGTGCGGTGGCGAAATTCGGCCAGAGCGCGGCGCTGCCCGTCGTCCAGGCGCCATAGCGCGCCATGCCGAGACCCTTCGACTGCACCCAGACCAGCGCGAAGTTGCCGCGGCTGGCCCTGCGCGCGACGTCGCCCTCGTCCAGGATGGCGATCCGTCGGCCATGGCCGGTGAGACCGCGCGTGAGGGCGAGGCCGACGACGCCGCCGCCGATCACTGCAATGTCGTATGCCGAGGACGCTGCCATGGACCGGAGGATTGGCGGCGCGGAGCGCGTCCTTCAAGCGCCTTCTGCGTCTACGCCCATCAGGAAACCTTATGGGCCTCCAGCGCCTCGTCGCAAAGGGCGACGAGGCTGCGCAGCAGCGCGGAGGGCGGTAGGCCCGCGATACCGACGATACGCAACTGCATCGCCACGGGCGCATCCAATGGCCGTACGGCGCCGCCAAGCGCCCGGTGGAGCAGGGCCGTCTGCGCGTCCACCACGCCGATGCCGAGGCCTTCCATGACCAGCGCTGAGACCGTGGCGGAAAGCTGCGTCTGCACCTTGACGCACGGCTCGACCCCTTCGCGCAAAAGGAGGCCGGCGAGTTGCGCGCCGATCGAGGACGGGCCGGCGCTGAGTGCGACCAATTCCTGCCCGTCGAGGTCACGTAGCGTTGCTGCGCGTCGCGGCAGGCGGTGGCCGCGCGGTGCGATCAGCGCGCAGGGCAGCGCGTGGCGGCGCAGCACGGCAAGGCCTGGCGCCGCCACGTTGCCCTCAATGATTCCAAGGTCGCTCTCCTGCAGTTGCAGAAGGCGCACCACCTCCACCGAAGACTGCACGGTCAGGTCGAGCGTGACGTCGGGCGTGGCTGCGGAGAAGCGGCGAAGCACCCCCGGCAGGAATGAGGCGGCGGCGGCGGGCATGGCAGCGATGCGCAGCGTGCCACGTCGCCCCTGTCGGATCTCGGCGGCCACGTCGCCGAGCCTCTCGAGGCCGCGGAAGCTGCGTTGGACCTCTTCGAAGAAAAGGCGCCCTTCGGGCGTGGCGACCAGGCGGCCGCGCACACGCTCGAACAGGGCGAAGCCGACGTCTGCCTCGAGTTCCTTGAGCAGTCGGCTCACGGCCGGCTGCGTGCGTCCGAGCGCGGCCGCGGCGCGCGTCACGCTGCCGCCGAGCATGGTCTGACGGAAGGCTTGCAATGCGCGCGTTCCGGGTTGCCTTGGCATCGTCAACTCCCTGCATGAGCGGCGGCGCTAGCGTGCGGCGGCCGTGGCGTCCACGCCAAGCCGCAGATGACACTCCGAAACGTCGCCACAGGCAGCGAAAGCTCGATGCGCTAGTGCTGCCCGGTGCCGCGTCGATGTTCTGGGCGGAGAAAGGAGTTGCCCCCCGTAGACACCCTGACACTCCCCTTGGAGGTGTTCCATGGCCGAGCGCTATCGGGCGGCCGACCCACCTGAATTCAGACGTCAGATCATGGAGCTTCATCGGGCCGGTCGCTCTTTCCGCGACCTTGCCCGTGAGTCCGAGCCCTCGTTCGACACGATCGCCGATCGGGTCCGCCAGGCGGCGGCGGATGCCGGCCAGCGGCCTGACCTGCCCAGCATTGCCGATCGCGCGGAGCTGGCGTGTCTGCGCCGCGACAACCATCGGCTGCGCCAGGAGCGCGACATTTTGGCAAAGGCGGCGAACGTCAGACGCATACGTCCGACCGCGAAGGACAAGACCCCGTCCGGATCGGCGAATTCATGATCACGAGCCAGGTCCTGTTCCCGATCCGCACCATGGCCAACAGCCTGCAGGCCAGCATCGTTCTGGCAGCCCTCGAGATGGCCACCGCCGGCCGCAAGCCGCGAGATCTCATTCATCATTGCGACAAGGGTAGCCAGCCCAGTTCGCTGGCCTTCGGACAGCGTTGCACGGAGCCCGGCGTGCGGCCCTCCACAGGCTCCGTCGGCGACGCCTACGATGACGCGATGGCCGAGGCCTGCTTCGTGACGCTGGAATGCAAATTACTCGCTCGCAGGCGCTTCGCATCCCAGGCCGAGGCCCGCATGGCGGACTTCCACGTCATCGCGGGCTTCTACAACACGAGCCGGCGGCGTTCCGCCATCGGGTATCTCTCGCCCATCAGCTTCGAAAGGAGCTACGAACCGAAGCAGGCATGCACCGTCCTCAGCAACCCGCCGGGGTGTCCACGGGAGGGGGCAACTCCACCCACTGGTAGCGCCGGAACCAGGGCCGGTATTGCGTGCAGCAAGATGCAGCCAGTTCCTGCTTTTGGCCTCAAAACAGGAAATCTGTGGCGCTCATGCTCGCGACGTTGAATACCAATATGGCGCTGCCGCCCACCTCGACCTGCGTGTTCCCATTGGCGCTGTTCAGGAACAGATCCCCGATGACATAGCCCGAGCCGCGAAAATCGATCTTCGCCTCGCCCTGCACGAAGCCCGCAATCTGGTCGTACCCGAACCCCGGTGCGTCGAACACGAAGCGGTCCGCGCCGCCCAGCGAATACAGCACGTCATCGCCCGCATCGCCGCGTAGCGTATCCGCCGCGGTGCCACCGAAGATCGTGTCGCGTCCTGCGCCACCGGCCAGCAGCGCATTGGCGAGCGTCGGATTTCCGACGATCACATTGTCCAGCGCATTGCCCGCCACGGCATTGGCGGTTCCAGAGAGATTCGCGCGCTCCAGATTATCGGCCATGGTCATCCCGGAGACGGCGTACCAGCCGGTGTCATAGCCCTGGTCCGCCAATTCGATGATCGTCACGCCGGTGTCCAACACAACATATTGGTCATGGCCCAGCCCACCGACCATACGGTCCGCACCGCCCTGGCCGCGCATGATGTCATCGCCCGTGCCGCCGGTCAGCGTGTCCGCAAAAACGCTGCCCCACAGAACGTCATCGCCGCCGCCGCCATCGAGATCGGAGGCGAAAAGTGGATTCGCCACGAGTTGTTCGGCGGTGGCACTGCCGTTCAGCCGAGTGGCGTTGGCGGCCATGCGCGCGATCTCGACATGCATGCCCATGGTCCAGCCATCCACCGCCACCCAGGCCGTGTCGATGCCCTCATCGACCAGTTCCACCACGACCGCCGCGGTATTGCCGATGACGAAATGGTCGTTCCCGGTGCCGCCCGTGAAGGTCCCGGCGCTCCCCTGGCCGCGGATGATGTCATCCCCCGCGCCGCCCGACAGCGCCGCGGCCGCCCCCTGGCCCCACAGCACATCATCGCTCGCGCTGCCGAGCAGCGTGCTGGCCTGCGCAGCATTGGCCACTAGCTGCGCCGTCGAACCCGCCTGCGCCATGACACCCGCGCCATAGAGGCGGATGATCTCGACATTGGCGCCAATCACCACCATCGACGTGGCCGAGACCCAGGCCGTGTCGGTCCCTTCATTCGGGCTTTCTTGCGTCGTGTCGCCGGGGTCATCGACCAGGTACTGGTCATCATCGGCGCCGCCGATCATCACATCGGCACCCGCGCCGCCATCGATCGTGTCACGGCCGGTGCCGCCGGTCAGCCGGTCATTACCGTTGCCGCCGCTCAAGGAATCGCCACCGCCGCCGCCGGCGATGGTATCATCGCCGCCCTGGCCATCCAGAACTTCGGCGCCGGTGCCACTGCCGGTCAAGGTATCGTGAAAGGCGCTGCCCCGCAGCCCGCGCAGATTGACCAGCGTGTCGGTGTTGCCCCAGCCATCGGTCGCGAGGCCCGTGGCAAGGTTGGCCGAAACGCCTGTCGGATCAAACACGTAGGAGGCCGCGGCGAACCCGCCCGCGGGGCCCAGGATGCGGTCATTGCCGGCCAGCCCGTCGAGGTAGGAAAACCCGTCAGCACCGCCTTCGCCGACCAGTGTATCGGCGAAGCTGGTGCCGCCGGCATGGCGGATGCCCGCGCCATAGCTGTCCGTGCCACCCTGGCCATCCGTGCCGCTGCGCGCCGCTTGCCCCTCAGCGACCTGTCCCGAGAGGTTGACGCGCACGCCTGCTATCGCTTCCTGCAGGCCGCCCAGTGCGTAAAACACGCCAGAAGCTGCGGCCGCGGTGCTGATGAAGGTGTCGTCGCCGGCGCCGCCGTAGAAGCTGTCGTTGCCGCCATGGCCTTGCAACGTATTGGACAGCGAGTTGCCCCAGATGCGGTCGTCGAGCACCGAACCCAGGATGTGCTGGATGAACAGCAACTGGTCGGTGGAGCCCCAATTGTCCCGCGCGGTCAGGGCGGCGATCGTGAGGGATCCGACAGTGACCGCCTGATTGGAGAGATTGACCAGCGCGCCGAAAGAGCCTGCGTCCGGCGCGTCCCAATCGCCATTGAACATGGCCCAGTCCTGGCCGGTGTCGCCGATCAGCACATCCGCCCCAGCGCCACCATTCAGGGAATCATCGCCATCACCGCCGGAGATCACGTCATTGCCCGGCTGGCCGAACAGCCTGTCGGCACCGTCCTCGCCGTAGAGGAAATCGGTCCCAGCACCGGCGGCCAACGTGTCATTGCCGGTGCCACCAAAGAGCTGGTCCGACCCTTCAGCCGGCAGGGGCGTCCCGGGAGGAAGCGTCGGGTTCGCCTGGCTTGTGGTGATGAGATCCGGTCCGGTCGTGCCGGTGATGGTGACGCCGGACATAAATGCGAACCTCGAACCGATGCAATCCTGCACATGCTAGTCACCCATCCATGCTGGGTCAAGAAACCGAGAGCGGGGCCGGTTGCAGCGGAAGCATGGGCAGCGGCCGGCAATGGCCCCGAGGGGCCATGACGTCCGACTGCTGAGGTTGCGGTTGCAGCGACACCTGCGCGGTCGGCTGCCCCCGATTCGCGTCGGGAACACTGAGTTGTGCGCGCCGAGATGAACAACCAAAGGTTGCATATTCTGGCGTGTATTTTACTAAAGCATATTTTTGGGGCGAAATCTCTGACATAATGCCATGATTTTGCTAGGGCAGAGCTAGGCGACGCAAGATTACAATCTATCCACAAAAATCGCATTGTTGTGATGTCACGTTTTTGCGACGCTTGTTGTGATTTGGATAGGGAATCATCATGCGCGAACGTCGGTACAGGCCCCATTGGGCAGGTGGTCCACGCGTTCGCGCATCCAGGATCCAGACGCCTCCACCGCCACCGGCCATGCCGATCATCGAGGCGATCGAGCCC
>JAIXVH010000011.1 GCA_027483125.1 Acetobacteraceae bacterium
ATCGGCGTGGCGAAGCCCTTGAGCGTGTATTTCGACCTGCATGGCACCGGCCACGACGTGGACGAGGTGAAGCTGGCGAAGGTCGTGCAGGAGTTGATGAACCTCTCCCCGCGCGGCATCCGCGAGCATCTGCACATGAACCGCCCGATCTATGTGCCGACCAGCGCCTATGGCCATTTCGGCCGCACGCCGGACCTGGAAAAGGGCACCTTCACCTGGGAAAAGACCGACCTGGTGCCGGAGCTGAAGCGCGCCTTTGGGCGCTGATTGGCCGTACTGAAAGCGCGGATGGGGCGGTGCCGGCCGGCACCGCCCTTTTGCGTTGGGAAGCCCTTGCATGACCACCGAATTCCCCACCGGCATCCCGCAGCGCCTCTATGGCCGCCGTCGCGGCCACAAGCTGCGCCCCCGCCAGGAGCGCCTGCTGGAACAGGCCCTGCCGCGCGCCCGCTTCACCGACCTCGCCTTCGCCGCCGGCGCGCGCGAAACCTGGCTGGAAGTGGGCTTCGGCGGCGGCGAGCACACCCGCGCGCTGTTGGCCGCCCACCCTGGCACCGCCATCATCGCGAGCGAAGTCTACGAACACGGCCTGTGTTCCCTGCTGACGGAACTGGTCCCTGAAGGTGCCGAGGCCACCGCGCCCCTGCCGCCCATGCTGCGCCTCTGGCCCGATGACGCGCGCGAATTGCTGCTGGCCCTGCCGCCCGAAAGCCTGGACCGGCTATTCCTGATGTTCCCCGACCCCTGGCCCAAGGCGCGGCATGCCAAGCGTCGTTTTGTGCATCCGGAGATGCTGCCGGTGGTGCATCGCGCGCTGAAGCCAGGCGCGATCTGGCGTATCGCCAGCGACGACCCGACCTATCAGGAATGGGTCGCCGAAACGCTCGGCGCCTCGGCGCTGTTCACCGGCGTGCCACCCGCCACGGCCCGGCCCGAAGGCTGGCCGCCCACGCGCTATGAGGCCAAGGCGATCGCCGCCGGTCGCAGGCCGCTCTACTGGGAGTGGCAGCGCCGCTGATACTTAGGCCTTGGACGAAGCATCGCCCGCGCCCGGGGGCGTAGAAGCGCGCCATGCAAGACATCCTGATCATCGGCGCGACCTTTCTGCTGGCGGGCTTCGTGAAGGGCGTGATCGGCCTGGGCCTGCCCACCATCGCCATGGGCTTGCTGGGCCTGGTGCTGGGCCCCGCGCCCGCCGCGGCGCTGCTGCTGCTGCCAAGCGCGATCACCAATATCGTGCAGATGGGCCCGCCCGCCCTCGCTCTGGCCATGGCACGGCGGATAGCGCCCATGCTGGCCGGTGTCGTGCTGGGTACGGCGCTGGGATGGTGGCTCTGGGGCGGCTTCGGCGGGCGGTTGGGCGCATTGCTGCTGGGCCTGGCGCTGTGCGCCTATGGGCTGCTGGGCCTGGCCGCCTGGCGGCCGCGCATGCCGGCCGCATGGGGGTTGCCGGCTGGCACCGCGACCGGCGCGTTGACGGCCGCGACCGGTGTCTTCGTCATCCCGGCGGTGCCATGGCTGCAGGCGCAGGGACTCTCCAAGGATGAGTTGGTGCGTGCGCTGGGTGTGTCCTTCAGCGTGTCCACGCTGGCCTTGGCGGTGCTGCTGGGCGGGGATGGCGCGCTGACATGGGGCTGGGTCGCGGCCTCGGCGCTGGCTTTGCTGCCGGCGCTGGCCGGGCAGGCGCTGGGCGCCAGGCTGCGCGGGCGCCTGCCGGAGGCCGCTTTCCGGCGCGTGTTCTTCCTGGGGCTGGTCGCCCTGGGCGCGGCCATCGCCTGGCGCGCGATAGGCTGAGGTCAGTCACCCCGCCGCAGCGCTGCGCGGACCACCGCGGCGATGCAGGCTTCCGCCGCCGCATCGGCGGATTCCGCCCCGTGCAGGATGTGCTGTGCGCCTTCGGATTCCAGCGTGGCGAAGCCATGCACCGCCGACCAGGCCAGCACCAGGCGCTGGTGCAGCGCCGGCTCCCCCAACCGCGGCAGGCCCGCCCGCAGGCTGCGCTCCAGCGGCGCCCAGGCGCCTTCGCGGGCGGCGTTCAGCGCCGGGTCGGTGCCATCCAGCAGCGCCTCGCGGAACATCAGGCGGAAATGCGCGGGGTTGGCGCGGGCAAAGCCGATATAGCCGCGGCCGGAGGCTGTGAGCTGCGCGCTTGCCGTGCGCGGGGCGGTGGCCATCGCGGCCTCCTGCGCCGCGCCCAGGCGTTCGAAGCCCTCGGTTGCGAAGGCGGTCAGCAGGCCGCGCTTGTCGCCGAAATGCGGCGCGGCGGCGCTGTGCGCGACACCGGCGCGCCGCGCGCAGTCTCGCAGCGTGACCGCTTCCGGCCCGTGCTCGAGCGCTGCCTCGGCCACCGCATCAAGCAGCGCGCGCCGCAGATCACCGTGATGGAACCGCCCCCGCGGCTTCTGGCGCACTGTCATGACCGTTCCATGCCGCAGGGCGCCTCATCTTGACAATGGACAGATGTGGCCGCACATCGAACTTACCACTGGACAGAACGGATCATGACACCCGAAGCCCTGTTCTCCCTGGCCAATATGCTGGCGGTCCTCGGCTGGCTGGCCCTGCTGGCCGTGCCGTTCCGGCCGGCCGCCAATCTCTGGCTGGCGGGGCGCATCATCCCCGCGCTGCTGGCCGCGATCTATCTCGTGCTGATCATCTGGCGCCTGCCCGGCAGCGATGGCGGTTTCGGTAGCCTGGCCGCCGTGGCGCGGCTCTTCGCCGACCCCTGGGTGCTGCTGGCGGGCTGGCTGCATTACCTCTGTTTCGACCTGTTCATCGGCGCCTGGATGTGCCGCCACGCCGCCGCCCGCGGCCTGTCGCGCTGGCGCGTGCTGCCATGGCTGCCGTTGACCTTCCTGGCCGGCCCGATCGGGTTGCTGGGCTACCTGGCGATGCTGGGGCGGCGGCAGGCATGATCCGCGCGCGGCACCCCGTCTTCTTCTGGAATGCCGTGGCAATGGCGGGCATTGCGCTGGCCTGCACGCTGCTGGCTCTGCTTGATCCGCGCCTGCTCGGCACTGCCAGCGTCTGGGCCAAGCCTGCGAAATTCGCGGCCTCCTTCGCGCTGTGGTTCGCGACCCTGGCCTGGCTCTGGCCGGCCATGGCGCCCGAGGCCCGCGCCGGTCGCCTGGTGCGCTGGGGCGTGCCGGCCATGCTGGTGGCCGCTTGGGGTGAGATGGCCTGGATCGGTCTGCGTGCGGCATTCGGCCTGCCGTCGCATTTCGCGCAGACCCCTTTCGCGGCCTTCATGTACGGCCTGATGGGTGTGGGCGCGACATTGCTGGTGCTGCTGCTGGCGGGTTTCGGCGCCCTGATGCTGTGGCACCGCGCGCCGGCGGTGACCGATGCCTGGCGGCGTGCCGCAGGGCTGGGCCTGGTGCTGGGCGGTGTGCTGGGCGGCCTGGCCGGTTGGGCCATTTCCGTGAATGGCACGCCTTTCATCGGCGGCCAGGCGGGGCACTGGCCGCCCTTCTATTGGTCGGCCGATGGCGGGGATCTGCGCGTGGCGCATTTCGTCGGCATGCACGCGATGCAGATCGTGCCCTTGGCGGCCTGGTGCCTGGGGCGCGCAGGTCTGCTGGCGGCCGCCACCGCCTTGCCGGTGTTGACGGCGGCCGCCTTCTGGCAGGCCTTGGCGGGGCGCGCTGTGCTGGGCTGAGCCCGCGCGTTTTCGGCTGGCGTTATTCGTAACGCCCGCGATACGCTTCCCGCATGCCACTCGACCAGACACCCGCCTTGCACGCCCCCGACCTGCCGCCCGCCGCCCGCCGCGGCCTGTGCACGGATTGCGGCCTGTCGCGCATGAAGAACGCGTCCGATTGCGGCACGGCCTGCCAGTTCATCGCGCCCGACTATCCGGCCGCCGAAACCCGCACCCATGGCCGCGCGCGCGGCCCGGGCGACGAGCTCTTCTTCGGCCCCTATCGCGCCATGCATCGCGCGCGCCTCAAGGCGCCCGCGCCCGGCGCGCAATGGACCGGCATCACCACGCGCATTGCCGAGCGCCTGCTGGAATCGGGCGCTGTCACCGCCGTGCTGACCATGGCGCCGGACCCGGCGGATAAATGGCGCCCCGTTCCCGTCATCGTCACGCGCGCCGAGGGGATGGCTGCGGTGCGCGGCATGCGCATGGGCACCGCGCCGCTGCTGGCGCTGCTGGAACCGGCCCGCGCCGCGGGGCATACGCGCATCGCGGTGATCGGCATCCCCTGCCAGGTGCATGCGCTGCGCATGATCGAGGAAAAGCTGGGGCTGGAGCGCCTCTACGTCATCGGCACGCCATGCTCGGACAACACCACCACGGAAAACTTCCACCGCTTCCTGGCGCTGCTGGACGAACGCCCCGAGAGCATCACCTATCTGGAATTCCGCGCCGATTATCGCGTGGAAATCCGCCATGATGACGGCCGCGTGCGCACCATCCCCTTCCTGATGCTGCCGCTGTCGGACCTGCCCGCCGATTTCTTCCCGCTGACCTGCCGGAGCTGCGTGGACTACACCAATGCGCTGGCCGACATCACCGTGGGCTACATGGCCGGCACCGGCGAGCAATGGCTGCTGGTGCGCAATGCGCGCGGCGAGGAATTGCTGGAGTTGATCCGCGATGATGTCGTGCTGGAAGCGCCCTCCAGCGCCGGCAAGCGCGCCGCCGCGGTGAAGGGCTTCGCCGCCAATACCGAACGTGCGGCTGGTGGCCTGCCGCTGCGCCGCATGCCGCGCTTCCTGCGCCCGCTGGTCGCCTGGTTGCAGCCGCGTATCGGCCCGCGCGGCCTGGAATTCGCCCGCGCGCGGCTGGAGATGAAGGCGGTGGAGACCGTGCTGCATTTGCGCCGCGCGCATCCGCGCAGGCTCAAGCGCATGGTGCCTGCGCATGTCTGGAAGCTGGTGGCGCCCTATGGCATCACCCCGCGCGAGGGCGAGACGCCTACCAACCCATCCGCCTGAACACCGGCACGCCCTGGCGGTGGTGCTTGACCGCCAGCGCGGCATGCAGCGCGGCCAGCCCCAGCAGCGTATAGGCCGCCACCTGATGCACCGGCCGCAGCCAGGCATAGAGCGCCGGATTCGGGTCCAGCACATGCGGCACCGGGATGACCAGGAAGATCGTGGTCGGCACCGGCCCCGCCGCCGCCTGTGCCGCCAGCCAGCCCAGCACCGGCACGGCCAGCAGCAGCGCATACATCCCCGCCTGACCGATGCCCGCCAGGCGCAGCACGCCGGGTGACAGGCCCTCCAGCGCTGGCGCCGGCCGCAATGCGCGCAGCGCAAGCCTAGCCAAGACCACCGAAAACACCAGCAGCCCGAAGGTTTTGTGCAGCTGATAGGCCAGGAATTTCGCCAGCATTTCCGAAAACGGCAGCCACACCATCAGCACCGCCAGCACGCCGGTCAGGACGACCAGCGCGGCACTCCACCAATGCAGCCGGCGCTGCGCCAGGCTCCAGCGATCGGGTGCGTCAGACAAGCAGCTGCACCTCGACGGAAATGGAGATCGCATCGGCCGTGAACGTGCGATCGGCGACCATGCCGAAGGCGCTGCGCTGCACCTGGCCGCTAGCGGTGAAGCGCGCGACATCGCCTTGCGATTCGCGCCGGCGTTCGGCCAGGCGCGCCGTCATGGCGAAGGGCTGCTCGATGTCGCGGATTCGCATGCGGCCATTGATGGTGAAGGCGCCCGCATCGGTGATGCCCACGGCGCGGCCGCTGAAGCGTGCCTCGGGGAAGCGCGCGCTGTCGAAATAGGTGGGGCTGCGCAGCGTGTCCTCCGCGCCGGGGAAGGGCAGGGTGACGGCCGCGGTCTGGATGCGGCCCTCGACCAGCGCATCGGTGGTGCGTGTCGCGTCCAGTTCAAGCCGCGCCTCGAAGCGCGTGAAGCGGCCATGCGAGGAGAACAGCCCCAGGTGCCGCGCGGAAAAGCCGATCTGCGCGTTGTCCTGGTTCAGCAGCCAGGTGGTTTGCTGCGCGCGCGCGATGGCGGGCGCGAGGAGCACGGGCAGCAAGGCGCGGCGATAGAATCCCATGCGGCGCAGATGGGCACGCCGCATGGGCAGGGAAGGGGTCAGGCCTTCACAGGATTGGACAGCGTGCCGATGCCCTCGATGGCGATCTTCACGACATCGCCATCCTTCAGGATGCGCGGCGGGACCATGGCGTAGCCGACACCTTCCGGCGTGCCGGTCATGATCACGTCACCGGGCAGCAGCGTGAAGCCGGAGGAGAGCTGGTGCATGATCTCCTTCACGTCGAAGATCATCTTCGAAGTGCGCGAGGATTGCCGCTGCTCGCCATTCACCCAGAGTTCGATGGCGATATCGGCGGTATCCAGCTCATCGGCCGGGACGATCCAGGGGCCCATCGGGCAGGAACGGTCGAGGGACTTGCCCTTGAACCACTGGCCATGGCGGCGCTGCAGGTCGCGGCCGGTCACGTCATTCGTGATGGTCCAGCCGAAGATGTGGTCGAGCGCGCGGTCCTTGCTGATATTGGCGCCGGCCGTGCCGACCACGATCGCGAGTTCCGCCTCGTAGTCCAGGTACTTGGTCACGCCGGTCGCGCCATGGTCCGGAATCGCGGCATCGGGGCCGATCACGCAATCCGGCGCCTTGGTGAAGAATTGCGGAAACTTCGGCACCTCGGTGGTTTCGCGGCCGGCGGCGCGGTCGCCCTCGGCCACATGGTCCATGTAGTTGCGGCCGACGCAGAAGACATTGCGATGCGGGCGCGGGATCGGCGCCATCAGCACCACATCGGCCAGGTGCAGAATGGCAGGCGAGGGCGGGTTCTTCAGCGCGCCGCGAATCGCGGCCAGCGCCTCGGCACCCGTTTCGATGATGCCTTGCATATCCTCGACGCCGGCGGGCAGGGCGCCCGCGGCCAGCAGATCCAGTACCTTGTCGTCGCCGATCATGGCACCGGGGCGCGGCCCCTGGGTGTCTGTGAAGGTGACAAGTCGTAGTGCCATGGTCTCTCTCCGGACGATGTGGTCAGTGCTGCCGCTGTCCCGATGGCGAAGCTTGGCGTTGTGACGCTGCTCTCGTTCTCGTGTCACCGGCCGCTGTTGTCAGTGGGCTGGCCATCGGCGAACGGCAATCTCGTCCGCGGTTGCGCCGTGGTCAGCGGAGCAAGCGTGGCGGCGGCGGCGGCAACTGGCAAGCCGCGGCATTCATGGGAATTTTACAGAATTTGAGATATGAAACCACCCTCCGGTTGTGATATCTGTTGCATCACGCCTTCGTCAGGTAAGGTCGAGCCCAGCATGTCCGTTGCTCCATCCCGCCGTGCCTTGCTGCTGGTCGCGCCCTTCATCGCGGCCACCCCCGCGCGCGCGCAGCTTCCGGGTACCGGCGTGGACCGCCTGCGCCAGCAATGGGGGCAGTTCCGCAACCGTTTCATGGCGCCGGATGGCCGCATCATCGACACCGGCAACCGCAACATTTCCCATTCCGAGGGCCAGGGCTGGGGCATGTTGATGGCGCTCGCCGCCGATGACCGTGCCAGCTTCGAGCGCATCTGGGCCTGGACGCGCCGGACGCTGGACCGCCCGCGTGACGCGCTCTCGGCCTGGCGCTTCCGCCCGCAGGCCGCCAACCCGGTCGAGGATATGAACAACGCCACCGATGGCGATCTGTTCCTGGCCTGGGCCTTGCTGGAGGCCGGGCGCATCTGGGGTGCTACGCAGCACACCGAATCGGGCCAGGCGATCGGGCGGGACATCCTGCGCCTGCTGGTTCGCCCCGCTGGCGGCATGGCGCTGCTGCTTCCAGGCGCACGCGGCTTCGAACGCCGCGATCATATTATCGTGAACCCGAGCTATTATTGCTTCCCCGCGCTGCGCGTTCTGGCCGCTGCCGTGCCTGATCCGGCCTGGCTGCGCGTGGCCGGTGATGGGCTGTCACTGTTGCGCGCCGCGCGCTTCGGTCGCTGGGGCCTGCCGCCGGATTGGCTGTCCGTCCACAAGCAGGATCGCCGGCTGACACTGCCGAGCAACTGGGCGCCGCGCTTCTCCTATGATGCTGTTCGGGTGCCGCTTTATCTGGGCTGGGTTGGGCTCGGCCAGGAGCCTGCCTTGCAGGCGGCCGCCGATTTCTGGACCGATTCCGGCCATCGGCAGATGCCGGCCTGGACCGACCTCTCCTCCAACGCCGTGTCGCCCTACACGGCCTCCCCGGGGATCGCCGCGGTGGCCGGATTCGCCGCGCAGATGGCCCGCCGCCCCATCCCGGTGGCTGAGCGGCGTGCCCCCGATGCCATGCCCGACTACTATTCTGGCGCGCTTTCGGCCTTGGTTTCGCTCGCAAGACGCGATTCGGGTGCAGATTTCTGGTGACAACTCGCCGAAACCTTCCGCAGTGCGGCAAGCGGCCTGTTCCGTTCGAGATGATTTAAAGGCATTGTCCGTTCGCTCTGGGGGTTTGGCAGGGACGCATGACAGACGATGCCGATGTAGCCCGCGTGGCCGCGGCGCTGAACGCGCCGGGCCTGCGGTATCGCAGCTTCAACAACGCGCCTGTGCGCGTCTATTCCGCAACGCCACGCGAGCCGCTGGCGGCCGAGTTGCCGTTGGAGGCTTTGGACCCGCCCCCGGTGGTCGCGGCACCCGTGGCAGCAGCCGCGCCGGTATCCGTCATGGCGCCGCCCGTCAGCTATGCGCCGCCGCCCGTCGAACCGCCCCTCGCCCGCGATCAGGATTTCGAATACGCGGCGAGCGAAGAGCCGCTGCTGCGGGAGACCCGGCTCGAGACCGAGCATGCCTTCTATCAGGAGCCGGCGCCGTTGCGGGCCGCACCGGAGCCCGCTGAACCTGAACCGGTGCCCTTGCCCGCCGCGAGCGTGCCGCTTTTCTCCTGGCCTGAGGTCTCGCCCGCCGCGCCCTTGGCGCCCGAGCTTCCGTCAGCACCCACCGAGCAGCCAGCCAGCATGCCCCGCATCGCGCCCGCGCCGCCGGCCTATGCGGCGCCGGAGCCGGCCGCTTTGCCCGTGACCATGGCGTCGGCGCAGACGAGTGCGCCGGACTACCGGCTGTTCAACGCCATTGGCCGGCTCAGCGATACGCCGCCGCCACCCGCGCAGCCGCAGGTGGCCAATACCACCCTGGCCA
>JAIXVH010000165.1 GCA_027483125.1 Acetobacteraceae bacterium
ATCGCCTGGCCGTTGCTGGCGCCAGGCTGGGGCATCTGGCCGGTGCTGGCGGCCTGGGGCGGTGCGGCGGGCGCGATCTACACGCTGGGCATGGTGCGGGCGGTCCAGCGCTTCGCGGGGCCGGCGCGTGCGGTCGGCATGGCCGGGTTGAACACGGGTTATCTGCTGGGCGGTGCGCTGGGCGCGCCGCTGGGCGGGCTGGTGCTTCAGTTCTTGCCCGGCTGGGGGTTGCCGCTGGCGATCGCGGTGCTGGCGCTGGGCGCCGGTGTGGCGCTCAGCGTGGCGGCGTTGCGCCGGGGATGAAGGCGCGCAGCGCGTCGATCACCTGGCCGGGCACTTCCTCCATCGGCACATGGCCGATGCCGGGCAGCACCACCAAACGCGCATCGGGCAGCACGCGCAGATAATCCTGTGCGTTGCTGACCGGCACCATGCGGTCCTGGTCGCCCCAGAGCAGAAGCGTGGGGGCTGTGATACGCGCCAGCATCGGCTCGGGTGGTTGCAGCACATGCTGGCCCATGCGCTCGATGATGGCGTGGCGCACGCCCGGCGCCAGCATCATGTCGCGGTAGCGTTCGAAGAGCGGCTGTGTGAGCGCTCCTGGGTTGGCGAAAGCCGGCTGCAACCCGGTGCGCAGCAACGTATCGGGCAGGGTATAGGGCAGGGCGCGCATCAACAGCGGCACGTGCGGCGCGCGGCCATATTCCAGCCCTGGCGAGGCGAAGCCGTCCGGCGCCATCAGCACCAAGCGCTCGATGCGCGCCGGATGCGCGGCGGCGAAGGACCAGGCGATGCGCCCGCCCATCGAACTGCCCAGCATGGTCACGCGGTCCAGATGCATCGCGTCCAGCAAGGCCAGCAGCACGGCATGAGCGCGCGTGTCGGAATAGTCGCGCGTGGGGTCGGCGCCGGTCAGGCCGAAGCCCGGCAGATCGATGCGGATGACGCGATGGCTGTCCAGCAGACCGGCTGCTACGAAATCCCAGGCATGCAGCGATGAACCGAAGCCGTGCAGCGCCAGGATGACCGGCGCTTCGCGGGGGCCGGTGTCACGCACATGCAGTCGCAGCCCGGCGATGGGCAGGAATTGCGAGGGCGCTTGCGCCCAGAGTGCCTCCAGCGGCGCGCGCCGCGCATCGGGGCGGTACAGCCACCAAGCGGCGCCGAGCGTGAATGTCGAGAAGGCGATCAGAATATAGATGAGCACGCGAGGGAGCCTGCGGCGTGACTGCCGGATGCCGGGCAGGGTTTGTTCCATTCCCGATATGTAAGCGTCAGGATGTCAGATCGAAATAGGTGGTCTGCGACAAATCATCACCGAACCAGGCGGTGATTCCGGCTTCGAGCTTGCCCTGCGGCGTGGGGCGGCCATCGACCAGCACCATCGGCACATCGTGGCCAGGCATCAGCACGGTTCCGGGCACTGCGTCCCAGGCGGCGCGCAGCCGCGCGATGGACGCCTTGTGGGCGGTTGCGTCCATCGTCATGTCGGCCTCGCCAGTGGCCAGTTCCACGCGGTTCTTGGCGATGTCGGCGGAGAAGATGGTGGGTGGGCTGCCGGCCAGTGTGAACGCCACGTGGTGCAGCGTGTGGCCGCGATATTCCGCGCTGGCGATGCCGGGCAGAACTTCGCAGCCGGCCTCGAACAGGCGCAGGCGTGGGCAGGCTTGCAGCGCGCGGACGGCGGTTTCAGTGACCGTCTCGCTGCCATCGGGCTGCGCCAACGCCCATTCCATGTCGGCGCGCGGCGCATGGATGGTGGCGCGCGCAAACATCGGCCAGTTGATCATGTGGTCATGGTGCAGATGGGTGATCAGCACATCGGTGATGTCGGTGGTCGCGATGCCCTGTGCCGCGAATGCGCGGTTGATGATGCGCCGGGCGGGAATGCCGCCGGTGTCGAGCAACACCAGCCGCCCCGCCCCGCGGGCAAGCCCAATGGTGGACCAGCCAAGACCGCCATGATGGGTGCTTTTGCCGGGATAGCCGAGTTGGATTGTCGTGACCTGCCACATGCCCCGGATGATGCGCCCCTGCCGGGCTTGCGCAAGGGCCTGCGCCCGGCCAGCTTTCGTGCCGGAGGAACCGCCATGATCACCCGTCGCACCACGCTTGCGGCCACGGCCGCGCTGCCTTTCGCCGCCCACGCGCAAGGCCGCTGGCAGGCCGCATCCGGCTTTGCCGAGGGCAATTACCATACCCGCAACCTGCGCCAGTTCATCGAGGAGATTCGCACCGCCACGAACGGCGCGCTGGATATCCAGCTGCACAGCAATGGCAGCCTGCTGCCGCAGCCGCAGATCAAGCGCGGCGTGCAGCAGGGCCAGGTGCAGATCGGCGAAATCCTGCTGACGGCCTATGCCAATGAGGACGCGATCTTCGACATCGACCAGGTGCCGGGCATCGTTGGTTCCATGGCCGATGCGCGGCGACTGATGGCGGTGCGCGGGCCGGCGATCGAGCAGCGCCTAGCGCGGCAGGGCATGCATCTGCTGTATCTGGCGCCCTGGCCGCTGGTGGGCATGGCGAGCCAGGTGCCGGTGGCTGATGCCGCCGCCTTCCGCGGGCTGCGGCTGCGCAGCTATTCGCCCATCTCCACGCGCTTCGGCCAGTTGATGGGTGCCACCGCCGTGCTGTTGCCCGCGCCGGAAGTGGCCCAGGGCTTTGCGACCGGCATCATCACCGCGCAGCTGACGACAGCGCCCGTCGCGGCCGACACCCAGGCCTGGGACACCAGCCGGGTCTTCACACTGCTGAACATGGCCACCAGCAACAACGCCGTCTTCGTCAATCGCCGCAGCTTCGACGCATTGCCCGTCGCGCAGCAGCAGGCGCTGCGCGCCGCCGCCGATCGCGCCGCCGATCGTGCCTGGGCCATGGCGGCCGAGGCGCATGACGCAGCGCTCGCCCGCATGCGCGAACGCGGCATGCAGGTGCTGGAGGTGACGCCCGCCTTGGCCGAGGCGCTGCGCGAACCCTCCCGCGCGCTGACCGAGGACTGGCTGCAACGCGCCGGCACCGAAGGCCGTGCGCTGCTGGAGGCCTATCGCGCACAGCGCTGATGCGCATTTGAGCAAACTGGCGCGCATGGGCGTTTCATTGCACCCATGCGCGCTGGACAAGCCTGCGGAATTCGCCCGATGCTCTCGCCCTGAGGCTCATCACGGGAGGCATCCATGGCCCTGAATCGTCGCGCCGCGCTGGCTGGCGCCGCAGCACTTCCCTTTGCCGGCGCGCTGGCGCCCGCATCCGCACAGGCCCGGTGGCAATTCGCCACCCCCTATCCGGACGGCAATTTCCACACCCGCAACGTCCGCGAATTCACCGCCGAGGTGGAGCGCGCGACCGCCGGGCGCGTCGGCATCCAGATCCACAGCAATGGCAGCCTTCTGCCGATGCCGCAGATCAAGCGCGGCGCGCAGCAGGGCCAGGTGCAGCTGGGCGAAATCCTGCTCTCCGCCTATGGCAATGAGGATGTGTTCTTCGAACTCGACAGCATCCCGCAGCTCGCCCGCAACTACGACGATGCGCGCCGCCTGATGGAATTGTCGCGCAGCCATATCGAGGCGCGCTTCAACCGCCAGGGCCTGTCGGTGCTCTACATGGTGCCTTGGCCCTCCTCGGGCTTCTACACCAACTTTGCGGTGGAATCGCTGGAGAACCTGCGCGGCACGCGCATGCGCACCTTCAACAACATGACCAACCGCTTCGCGACATTGATCGGCGCCACGCCCACGCTGGTGCAGGCCGCCGAAGTGCCGCAGGCCTTCGCCACCGGCGTGGTGAACGCCATGGTCACCAGTGCCGCCACCGGCGTGGACAGCAGCGCCTGGGATTTCAGCCGCCACTTCACGCCCGTGGGCTTCACCTTCACGAAGAACGTGGTCTTCGTGAACCAGCGCATGTTCGCGGCCCTCTCCGCCGCTGACCAGGCCGCGATCCGCACCGCCGCGCGCACCGCCGAGGAACGCGGCTGGCGGATGAGCGCCGAGGCGCTGACCGCGGCCGAAGCCACGCTGGCGCAGCGCGGCATGACGGTGACACAGGCCTCGCCCGCCTTGCTGGCCGGCATGGACCGCGTCAGCCAGACGATGGTCACCGAATGGCTGGCCCGCGCCGGCGAGGACGGGCAGCGCGTCATCACCGCCTATCGGGCGCGCAGCTAAGTGGTCGTGCGGCGGGCGCTGGATGCGCTGTACTGGTGCAGCGCGGCGCTCGCCGCACTTTGCCTCTTCGGCATCTTCGCCATCATGATGGCGCAGATGGGGTTGCGGCAATTCGGCATTCCCTTCCCCGGCGCGGATGACCTCACGGCCTTCCTCTGCGTCGGCTCCGCCTTCTTCGCGCTGGGCTATACCTTCCGCCGCGGCGAGTTGATCCGCGTGGGCCTAGGCATCGAGCGCTTCGGCCCGCGGTCGCGCCTGGTCGCCGAAGCCTGCGTGCTGGCGCTGGCCGGCCTGCTGGTCGGCTATATCGTCTGGTGGACCGCCAACGACGTGCTGTTCAGCTACCAGATCGAGGACCGCGCGCAGGGCAGCGTGGCCTTCCTGCTGTGGATTCCGAAGCTGGCCATGCCGGTCGGCGCGGGCGTGCTGCTGGTCGCGATCCTGGATGAATTCATCACCGTCCTGCGCGGCAGCAAGCCCGCCTATGTGGTCGCGGCCGAAGACCGCGCGGCGCGCGGCGATTTCTCGGCGGAGGTCTGACGCATGGACATCGCAACCCTTGCCCTGATGCTGCTCTGCGTGCTGTGCCTGCTGCTCGGCACCGGGCTCTGGATCGCCTTGGCGTTGACCGGCACGGGTTGGCTCGCGATGACCTTCGTGCACCCGGCACCCGGCCTGTTCCTGGCCAGCGCCTTCTGGGAAAGCACCGGCTCCTGGACCCTGGCCGCGTTGCCCATGTTCGTCTGGATGGGCGAAATCCTGTTCCGCACAAAGCTCTCGGAAGAGCTGTTCAACGGCCTGGCCCCTTGGGTGAACCGCCTGCCGGGCCGCCTTCTGCATGTGAACATCCTGGCCTGCGGCATCTTCGGCAGCGTCTCCGGCTCATCGGCCGCGACCTGCGCCACGGTCAGCAAGATCGCGCTGCCGGAACTCAAGCGCCGCGGCTATGACGAACGCGTCGCGATCGGCTCGCTGGCCACCGCGGGCACGCTCGGCATCATGATCCCGCCTTCCATCATCATGGTGGTCTATGCGGTGGCGGCCGAGGTCTCGATCGTGCGCGTCTTCATTGCGGGCATGATCCCGGGGCTGATCGTGATGGGGTTGTTCAGCCTCTACATCATCGTTTGGGCCTTGCTGAATCCGAAGAAGCAACCGGCACCCGAACCGGCCACCACCTTCGTCGAGAAGCTGCGCCAATCCACGCAGTTGATTCCCTGCGCCATCCTCATCATCGCGGTGATCGGCAGCATGTTCGCGGGCTGGGCGACGGCGACGGAAGCCGCCGCTTTCGGCGTGCTGGGCAGCCTGGTGCTGGCCGCGGTGACGCGCACCCTGTCATGGCGCAGCTTCTTCGAAAGCCTCGCGGCAGCCACGCGCCTGTCCTGCATGATCCTGTTCATCCTGGCGGGTGCCGCCTTCCTGACCAAGGCGATGGCGCTGACCGGGATTCCCGCCGCGCTCGCCTCGCTGGTCGCGGCCGCCGGGCTTGGCCCCTTCGAGATCATCGCCATCCTGACGGTGGTCTACCTCATTCTGGGCACCGCGCTGGATGGCGTGTCGATGATCGTGCTGACCACGTCGGTCGTGGTGCCGATCGTGCAGCTTGCCGGCTTCGACCTGGTCTGGTTCGGCATCTTCATCGTGCTGCTGGTGGAACTGGCGGAGGTCTCGCCACCGCTCGGCTTCAACCTCTTCGTCATGCAGACGATGACGGGCAAGGAGCAGACCGAAATCGCCTACGCGGCGCTGCCCTTCTTCTGCATGCTGGTGGTGACGGTGGTGCTGATCACGTTGTTCCCCGTCACACTGGTGACGGGGCTGCCGGACTGGCTGCTCAGCCGCTGATCCAGGCCGGATCGTCCGTGGCCGCTTGCGGCCATGGGCGTGAATCCGCCCTGCAAAACTGGCGCGTCGCGCCCGCCTATGCGGGCGAGACCCGCGGCCAGGTGGGGTTCTCGAAGCGCTGGATTTCCAGCGTGTTCCCCGCCGGGTCGTGGAAGAGGAAGTGGTACACCTTGTACTCCACCGACAATTCCGGCGCGTGCGGGATGGTCACCGCCTTGGCCTTCAGGAACTCGTACCAACCATCGACATCATCGGCGACGAAGGTGAAGACCACACCGCCTTCCACGCGCGGATTATCCGTCACGCGTGACGCGCGCGACATGCACAGCCCGAGATAGGCGCGCCCGTCGGCGATCTCATAGATGCGGCAGCGGCCCTGGTTCTGCACCAGCTTCAGCTCCATCACCCGCTCGTAGAAATCCCAGCAGGCGGGCGCGTCATCGGCGTACAGGAAGGTGACCTGCTGGTCGAAATCGGGTCGTTGCATGAGGCTATGTCCTGGGCAAAGTGGTGCGAAGCGCAATGTCGATTCGAA
>JAIXVH010000264.1 GCA_027483125.1 Acetobacteraceae bacterium
AACAATGGATCGTTTCAGGACGAGGCTCTGAGGATAACGATTGGGTGGCCGTTAGTCAGTTTCGGGCCACGGAAAGCGGACGAGTGAATCATCAAATTCTCCGAATACGGCCATGGGGGGATCATCCAGGCCGTTTTGTTGTTTTCGATGGCATTGGAATGAGTCTCACAGGTCAATGTCGATGAAAATATAATAAAACAATTCGTTCTATAGATAGGATTGTATTTTTTATTTATTTTAGATGGCACTTTATTTATTCATGTAATTAATATTATCGGTTAATTTTTATTGTGCATAAACAAGAAATATACTCAATATGCGGGCGTTCGTTCACAATTTAATTTGGCCATGTTGCCACCGTTGCCAGTGCCGTATTGGAGGTGGCAACAGCCGCCAACCGGCACAGAACAGCCATTGTTGCCACCGTTACCAGTGTTGCCACCAACAAACATGCGGCCCCGCTTTTCACGTCTCTCCGGCGCCATCATGCGGCCGTCCGCGTGCCGGCCTTACGCTTCGGCGCGCTCTCGCAATGCTCCGCCCAATCCCGCATGAGCGGCTGGCGCCGGTCAAACAGATCGGAGCGCCGATAAGCCGCGCTCACCTTGTTGCCCACTTCATGCGCCAGCGCCTTCTCTGCCGCCTCGCGCTCATGCGGGCGGGTGTCATCCACCCATGTCGAGAAGGTGGCGCGGAAGCCATGCGGCACCGCCACGCGCCCGTCAGCATCGCGCCAGGGTGCCGGCGCATCCTCCGGCTTGTCGGCATTCATCCGCCGCATGACGGCAGAGAGCGCCATGTCGGAAAGCGGCGTGGTCCGCTTGGCACTCGGAAAGATCAGCGCATCCCGCGCCAGTGTCGCCAGTATCGGAAGTTCCGCCACCGTGGCGGTGGTGCCGTTCGCCTCGGCATAGGCCCGCGCCAGCGCCTCAAGGGCGGCGGCGGAGAGCGGCACGCGATGCGGCTGCACCTCTCCCGCCTTATTGCCCTTCATCACCTCGCCCGGAATTGTCAGCGTCGGCACGCCATCGAAGGAAACCCAGGACCACCGGGCTTTCCGCACCTCGCCGGAGCGCAGCGCCGTCAGGACCACAAGACGCAACGCCAGCGCCCCAAGGCCCGGCATGGCATCCAGCGCCACCATGAAGGCAGGCAGCCGCGCCCAAGGCAATGAAGGCTGCTTGCGACCACCGGGCAGGGCCGGCAGGCCAGCATGCCGCAGCATCCGGGTATCGGCCGCGTTGTCGTTCGCGCGCCAATCATGCGCCGCAGCATATCGCAGCACGGCGCCGATGCGGCGCACCACCTTGCGCCCGGTCACCGGCCGGGTGCGCCAAACCTCCCCCACCGCGCGCAGCACCGCGGCCCGATCCACAGCGGCCACCGGCATCTTGCCGAGTTCCGGGAAAGCCCATCGTTCTAGGGAGTTCTCCCAAATGCTGGCGGTTCGCGCATTCTTCCAGCCGTGAGCTTCGGCCTTGATGAATTGCAGCGCCACCATGCGGAATGTCCGCGCCTCCGCCTCGGCTTCGGCCTTGCGCTGCTCGGCGCGCTCACGCTCCAACCGCTCGCGCTCGGCAATAGGATCACCACCATCCGCAGCAATCTTGCGCGCCGCCGCCGCCTTCTCCCGCGCTTCCTTGAGGCTCACAGCGGGATAACCGCCCAAGCCCATATCCCGGCGCTTGCCGCCCACCGTCAGGCGGACCAGCCACATGCGCGCACCGCTCGGCCGCACTTCCAGCAACAAGCCCTCGCCATCTGACAGGCGATAGGGCGCGACGCGCTTCTTCGCCGCTTCCACCGTCTTTGCATCGAGGTTTCCAGCCATTGCCGCCGCTCCGCATGGGTGTGTCGAGGGAAGCCAATCCCCCACAGTCCCCACACTATCCCCCACACTCGGCACCCGCAATGTCAATCTGAATCAGGGCGGAGCATGGTGACACAAAGCCATGATTATCCTCGCTTTTCTGGCATCAATGCAGCATGGCTTGCGCCGCTATGGTTCAGCCTGATTCGGCCCAATGGCGTCCGTAGGGGTCACCAGCATCGTCATTCTCGAATGCATCAAGCCGGAAGTATCCAGGCCATAGCCTGTAGCAGCGTCAGGCAATGGGGCAGCGCGTTTGGAACCAGGGCGTTCCGCGGCCAAACCCAGCCCCGCCGATGCACGGATTGCACGCAAAGCGCAGCTTCTCGCGCCCCATCTTTCAGGCGTCGGACCATCTGCCGCCCACACCGTTGCCAGCGTTACCAGTGCTGCTTCGGAGGTGGCAACGCGGGCGCTTCGACGCTGCTCCGCGGCATATAACTTTCGCGCAAAGGTTTAGGGGGCGTTCATCCGATTGCTGGCAAAGGCGGCGGCGATGCGAAAGGCTGTCGGTCTTCTCTGCGTGAGCGTGATGGTCCTTCCACTGGTCGGCCTCTGGCCGCGCGCGGGTCACCCTGTGCTGCTCGCCTTTCCGCCCGGCGCTGCCGCCGGCGGCGCGTTCGGCGTGGAAGGGTGGCGCGTGTTGGCATTCTCGGAGGTCGGAGCCTTCCAGCTCGTCTTCGCGGTGCCCGAGGAGGGATCACCAAGCCCGACGCGATATGCCGCCGCCGCAGGTGCGCTGGTCGTCATCGCCGCACGCCCGATGGCCAACTGCTCCCCCAGATAGCGAAAGACCGGACCGATGGATCTCACCCTTATTCGCACGCGTACCGGCCGGCTGTTGCTCAGCCTGCTCTGGGCATTCGTGCCGCTGACCGGGCTGGTCGCATGGCTTCAGGGGCACACGCTGGCCCAGAATCTGACCGGCGCGGCACTCGTACTCGGCGTCGTGCTCGTCGCGACCACGGCCGCGCGGCGCGGCGTCGGCACGGCGGAAGCGCGCCATGTGATGTCGGTCGCACTCATGGCTGTCATCTCGGTGCATGTCTGGCTCGCACCCGAGGGGCTGACCATCGACATGCACATGGCCTACTTCGCTGGCCTGGCTCTGCTGGCCGGCTTTGTGGATTGGCGGGCCATTCTGGTTGGCGCCGCGACCGTGGCGATACACCACCTCGTGCTGAACTTCGCCGCACCCGCCTGGGTCTTCGGCGTCAACGAGAGCAATTTCGGGCGCGTATTGCTGCATGCCGGGATCCTGGTGGTCGAGGCTGCGGCGCTGATGTGGATGGGCCGGGAATTGGAAGGGGCCGCAACCGCTGCCACTGGCGCGCTGGATGATGCCCGCGCCGCACGGGAAGCGGAGGCCGCTGAGGCCACCCGCCGTATCGCTTCCGAAGCAGAGGCATCCGCCGCGGGTCGCGCTGCCCGGCACGGGCTTGCCGCCGAGATGGAGGGCAATATTGGCCGCATCGCCGGCGGCGTGCGGGATGCCTCCGGCACCCTCGATGCTGCCGCCCGCCAAATTGTCGCTTCCGCGGGAGAAAGCGCCGGCGAGGCTGAAAGCGCACGCGCAGCCGTCGCCGAGGTCTCAGGCAATGTACAGACTGTCGCTGCGGCGGCCGAGGAACTCTCTGTCGCCGTCGCAGAGATTGCGCGCCAGGTTGCCCAGGCCTCTGCCGTCGCGCGCGACGCGGTCGAGCGGGCGGATGCGACCGGGGGCATCGTGCGCGGCCTGTCCGAAGGCGCGTCGCGCATCGGGGAGGTGGTCCGCCTGATCGACGAGATAGCAGGCCAGACAAACCTGCTGGCACTGAATGCTACGATCGAGGCCGCGCGGGCAGGAGAGACCGGCAAGGGGTTCGCGGTTGTGGCGAGTGAGGTGAAGGCGCTTGCCGGTCAGACAGCCAAAGCGACCGAGGAAATCGGCCAGCAAGTCGGTGCGATGCAGGCCGCGACGACGAGCGCGGTTGAGGCGATCCGTGACATTGCCGCCGTCGTTACCGAGGTCAGCGCGGTCGCCTCCAGCATCGCTGCGGCGGTCGAGGAGCAGGGGGCGGCGACGCGGGAAATTGCCACTGCGACCGCAGGCGTGGCGCGCGGCACCCAGGTCGCATCTGAAGCGGTGGTGCGCGCTGCCGACCAAATGACCAACACTGCGGCTTCCGTCACCGACCTGGAACGCATGGCCGAGGCGCTGCGTGGCGATGCCAATGCGCTCCGCCAGGCACTTGCTGTGACGGTCCAGGGGCTGCGGGCTGCTTAGAGGGCAGGCGGCGTCTGCGGTGCCGTGCAGGAACCGAGGTCAGGTGGCAGGTGTTGCGTGAAACACGCCGCCTGCGATCACACTGTCGTAACCGTCACTGCGCTCAGTTCCCGCCGCCAGGGTCGTTGTTCACCCGATAGGGGTTGTTCAGCCCCCAGAAGGACGGCGGCCGGCCCTGCGGCCCATAACCGCCCTCGGGCTGGTAGATGGTGGTATAGGGCGTGTGGATATTGCCGCGCTGGTCGACCCAGGTCGGCACCCGGGGCTGGCCCCAGCCGCCGCCCAGCACCGGCCCGCCATAACCCGGCCCGCCATAGGGATCAGGCTTGCATGCCGCCAAGGCCAGCACCGCGCCAATGACAAGAAAGCTTCGCATGCGCGCATGATGACACGCCGCTTGTGGCGACGTCATGGCGAATATTGC
>JAIXVH010000454.1 GCA_027483125.1 Acetobacteraceae bacterium
AGCGCGCCTTCGGGCCATGGATGCTGCGCGCCATGCGCCTGCTGCGCCACGGCAAGCTGCTGCGCGGCACCGCGCTCGATCCCTTCGGCCGCACCGAGGAGCGGCGCATGGAACGCGCGCTGATCAAGGAGTTCATCGCTGGTCTCGACAGCGTCCCGCCCGCCAGGCTGCGCGAATGGGTGGAGGCTTGGGCAGGGATCAAGGGCTTCGGTCATGTGAAGGCGCGCAACCTGGCCGCGACGCGCGAGCGGCTGGCCGCGATCCTCGGCGCGGCATAGTCTCGGCGCATGCTGTTCGACCTGCCCGAAGCCACGCGCGAATTGCGCGAGACCGCCCTGGATTTCGCGCGCGAACGCATCGCGCCGCATGCGCAACGCTGGGATGAGGAACGCCATCTGCCCGTCGATGTGCTGCGCGACGCCGCGGCACTCGGCATGGCGGGGCTTTATGTGCGCGAGGAATCGGGCGGCTCCGGCCTGACGCGGCTTGATGCCGCGGTGGTCTTCGAAAGCCTCGCCTATGGCTGCCCGACCATCAGCGCCTTCCTGTCCATCCACAACATGGTCGCGTGGATGATCGATCGCTTCGGCGATGACGCGCAGCGCGCCGCGCAATTGCCGTCGTTGCTGACCATGGAGCGCATCGCCAGCTACTGCCTGACCGAACCCGGCAGCGGCAGTGATGCGGCAGCCCTGTCCACGCGCGCACGGCGCGACAATGCCGGCTATGTGCTCGATGGCACGAAGCAGTTCATCTCCGGCGCCGGCATTTCCGACCTGTACCTGACCATGGCACGCACCGGTGGCGAGGGTGCCGCCGGCGTCTCCGCGCTGCTCATCCCGAAGGACACGGCCGGCCTCTCCTTCGGCGCGAACGAGAAGAAGATGGGCTGGAACGCGCAGCCCACACGCCAGGTGATTTTCGAAGCCGCGCGCGTGCCTGCCGACGCGCTGCTGGGCGAGGAAGGTGCCGGCTTCAAATACGCCATGGCCGGCCTCGATGGAGGGCGGCTGAACATCGCCGCATGCAGCCTGGGCGGGGCACAGCGCGCGCTCGACATCGCTCTCGAATATGTGCGCGAGCGCCGTGCGTTCGGCCGCCCCCTGGCCGATTTCCAGGCCACGCAATTCCGTCTGGCCGACATGGCCACCGAACTCGAAGTCGCGCGCAGCTTCCTGCACCGCGCGGCCGCGCGGCTCGACGCGCGCACGCCCGATGCCACGCAGTTCTGCGCCATGGCCAAGCGCTTCGTCACCGATACTGGCAGCCGCGTCGCGGACGAAGCGCTGCAATTGCTCGGCGGCTATGGCTACCTGGCCGATTACGGCATCGAGAAGATCGTGCGCGACCTGCGCGTGCACCGCATCCTCGAAGGCACCAATGAGATTATGCGCGTCATCATCGCGCGCGGGCTTCTGAAGGCTTGATGCGCGGCGCCAAGCGGGCTTAGCATCACGGCCAACGGTTGCGGGTTGAAGGCAAAGCCAGGTGTGGGGCGGTGTTCGCGCCGGCCGGGGGCTGTGTGCGCTCCGCCCCACGGCGGCCGTGATGAAAGGCCCGATGCAGCCGAGTTTCGCGGAACTCTTCACGCCCAAGCTGATCACCATTCTGCGTGAAGGCTATGGCCTGCGCGACCTGCGCGCGGATGCGATCGCGGGGCTGACGGTGGCGATCGTCGCACTGCCCTTGTCGATGGCGATCGCCATTGCGTCCGGCGTCGGCCCGGATCGCGGGCTCTACGCCGCCATCATCGGTGGCTTCATCGTCTCGGCGCTGGGCGGCAGCCGATTCCAGATCGGCGGTCCGGCCGGCGCCTTCATCGTGCTGGTGCTGGCCTGTGTGGTGCAGCTCGGCGTCGAGGGGCTGGTGCTGGCCACCTTCATGTCAGGCTTCATGCTGCTGGCCGTCGGTTATCTGCGGCTCGGCACCTACATCAAGTTCATCCCCTATCCGGTGACGGTGGGTTTCACCGCGGGCATCGCAGTCATCATCTTCGCGTCGCAGATCAAGGACCTGCTGGGGCTGACACTGGTGGGGCGCGAACCTGGCGAATTGCTGCCAAAGCTCCTCGCACTGGCTGATGCGCTGCCCAGCTTCAACATCTGGGCGGTGCTGCTGGCGCTGGCGGCGATCGGGATCATCCTGGTTGCGCGGCGCTGGGCGCCAGCAGTGCCAGGAATGCTGGTGGCAGTGGTCGCATGCAGCCTGGTCGCGACGCTGGCGGGCTTGCCGGTCGAGACCATCGGCTCGCGCTTCGGTGGCATTCCGCAATCGCTGCCCATGCCGGCGCTACCGGTGTTCGATTGGGAGCGCGTGCAGGCCGCGCTGCCGCACGCGATCGGGTTCACCTTGTTGGGCGCTATTGAATCGTTGCTCTCGGCCGTGGTGGCCGATGGCATGACAGGCCGGCGCCACCGCTCCAACTGCGAATTGGTGGCGCAGGGTTTCGCGAATATCGGCTCGTCACTGTTTGGCGGCATCTGCGTCACCGGCACCATCGCGCGCACCGCGACCAATGTGCGCGCCGGCGCGCGCGGCCCGGTCTCAGGCATGCTGCACAGCCTGTTCCTGCTGGGCTTCATGCTGCTCGCAGCACCGCTTGCGGCCTATATCCCGCTGGCCGCACTGGCCGGCGTGCTGGCCGTGGTCGCGTGGAACATGGCGGAAAAGCACGCCTTCGCGGTGCTGCTGCGCAGCGGGCCAGGTGATGCGCTGGTGGTGCTGGTGACCTTCCTGCTCACGATCTTCCGCGACCTGATGGAGGGCATCATCGTCGGCTTCGCGCTGGGTGCGCTGCTGTTCATCCATCGCATGTCGCAGACCACCGCGGTGCAACTGATCCCCGAGGACCGCGCCGACACCGCCAATGGCCAGCGCAGCCGCTACGAAGCCAATGACCCGGATGTGGTGGTGTATCGGATCAGCGGCGCCTTCTTCTTCGGCGCGGCCAGCGCGGTGGGTGCGGCGCTGGAAAATATCGGCGCGCAGCATCGCGCGCTGGTCATCGATGTCTCGGCCGTGCCCTTCCTGGATTCGACCGCGGCGAACACGTTGCATGGCGTGGCGCACAAGGCGGCGCGGCGGGGTGTGCGCGTGTTCATCACCGGCGCCACGCCTGGCATCCAGCGTACGCTGCTCGCGCATGATGTGCGCGAGCCTCTGGTGGAATTCCGCGCGGATGTCGAAGCAGCGCTTCAGTCGTAGGTCAGCGACATCGTCTCAGCGACCAGGCAGGGGCGGTCGCTGCCTTCCAGTTCCATCTCGTTTTCGAATGTGCAGCGCACGCCGCCCTTGATGGGCTCGACCGCCTTCAGCGTGACATGCAGGCGCACGCGGCTGCCAGCCGGCACCGGATTGGTGAAGCGCACCTTGTTGCTGCCGTAGTTGATGGAGCGGCTGCGTTTCACCACGCGGTAGATCGTGGGCGTCATCCGCGGCAGCAGCGAGAGCGTCAGGAAGCCATGCGCGATGGTCTTGCCGCCGGGCATTTCGCGCGCCGCGCGTTCCACATCGATGTGGATCCATTGATGGTCGCCTGTGGCCTCGGCGAAGAGGTTGATGGTCGCCTGGTCGACCGTGATCCATTCGCTGGTGCCGAGTTTCTTGCCGACCCAATTGGCCATGGCGGCAGGGGTTTCGATGTCGAGCATGTGGGTTCCTCCGCGCGCAAGGCTGCCGCCTGCGGAGCACGCCGTCCATGGGCACGAAAAAATATCGCATGCGGTTTACCGGTGATTCACCAGAAGCGGCACAGGATGCCGGGGACTCGCAGCACGCATGGCGGCGGGGCCGATGGCCATGATGGCCTGGGGCCTCTTCCGCGCAGGGAGAAGCCCATGTCGATGAATTCGATCAACACCAACCTCGGCGCCATGGTGGCGCTGCAATCGCTGAACCGAACGACGGAGGAATTGTCGAGCGTGCAGAAGCGCGTCTCGACCGGCCTGCGCGTTGCCGATGCCAAGGATGACGGCGCCGCCTTCGCGGTGGCCGAGCGCATCCGTGGCGACATGGCGGCCACCACTTCGGCCAACCAGCAGCTGGGCGGTGTGAAGGGCCTGCTGGAGGTGTCCCAGGCCAGCCTGGAGAATGTCTCCACCGCGCTGATCAAGCTGAAGGAACTGACGGTGAAGCTGGCCGATGGCGCGATCAACGCCGAGCAGCGCACCCAGTACCAGACGCAGGTCAAGGAACTGACCAACAACATCAAGAACTTCATCACCGATGCGTCGTATAACGGCCTCAACGTCCTCGAGGATCCGGCGACGCTGGCGGTGAAGGTCGTCAGCAACGGCCAGAACGGCTTCTACACCTTCTCGGGCTACAGCGCGCTGGCCAACATCTTCAACAATGTTTCGGTGGCCAATACCTTCACCGCGGGCGATGCGGCGGCGGCCATGACCACCACCGGCAAGCTCTCGCAGGCCATAACCAACACGCTGACGCAGCTGAACAATTTTGGCAGCTACTCGCGCTTCATCGACTCGCAGATCGGCTACAACAAGAAAATCCTGGATGCGCAGGAAGCCGGTATGGGCGCCCTGATCGACGCTGATCTCGCCAAGGAATCAGCGCGCCTTCAGGCCCTGCAGATTCGCCAGCAGTTGGGCAGCCAGGCGCTCGGCATCGCGAACCAGTCGCCGCAGATGCTGCTCAGCCTGTTCAACGGCTGATCAGCGGGGCGCCGCCACTGGCTGCAAGGCGCTACGGGCCTGTGGCAGGCCGCTCGCGGGTGGCAGCGACTGGAACACAGGCGCGGGCGAGGACGCGGCAGGTGCTGCCGGCGGCAAGGCTGCGGGCATCGGCGGGGCGCCGGCCAGCGGGCTTTGCAACGGTTGCAACGGATCTGCGGCCGGCGGCGGTGGCATGAAGGCCGGCGCTTCGGTCGCTGGCTCCGCCCGCCGAGTATTGCGGCTGCGCGGCGGCTCTGCAAAGCGTGGCGGCTCGAAGCTCAACGGTGCGGCGGCCGGCGGTGGCGCAAACGATGCGGGTGCGGCGGTAAGCGGGCTCTGCAAGGGCTGGAACCCAGCCGGCGGTATGGACGCCGCCACCGGGGCAACCTGAACCGGCACAGGAACGGGCGCGGGCGCAAAGCGCGGCGCCGTCGGTGCGAAGGGGTTGCCCGCCACCGGCGCAGGTTGCAACGGCATCGCCGCCACCGTGCCCATTTCCAGACCCGGTTGCCGCGGCGGTGCCGGCGGGAAGGCCTGGCCACTGATCAGCGGGCCACCGCCCGAGGTGATGGGTGCGCCGCTCAGCGGCACGGGCCCCAAGGCGGAAGGCCGGCTCGCCATCGGCACGCGCCCGATCGGTAAGGATCCCGCCACCAGCGTCGTGCTGGCGCCGACGCAGCGGAACGCCACCTGGTAGTTATCCGCGTTGATGCGCGTGCCGAGCAATTCCGTCTGCCGCCCCTGGCCCATGCAGAAGCTGGTGGCCTCGGTCAGCCCGCGCTCGACGGCGTTGGCCAACACGCGGCCTCGGGTCTCGACGGCGAACATGTCCGGCCCGATCGCCACGATGCCACTGGTGGCACCACCGCAACCGGCCAGCAGCAGCACCGCCCCAGACAGCAAACCGGCACTGGCTGCACGCATTCTCAAGGCCTCCGACAGGATCACTCCCCTATTAGCCGCGCCTGCGCCGACTGCCAAACATGCTCTGGCGCGGTTGTGGCGGTCAGCGTACGTAGCGGCGGCTTTGACAGGAGAAACATCATGCTGCGCCGTGTCCTGCTTGCAACACCTGCCGTGATCCTGCCCGCCGCCGCACAGGAGAATTGGCCCTCCCGCCCGGTCACCGTGATCGTCCCCTGGGCGCCAGGCGGGTCCAATGATGTGCTGGCACGGCTGTTCTCGCCCGCGCTGGAGGCGCGCTTCCGCCAGCCCTTCGTGGTGGAAAACCGGCCCGGCGGCGGCGGTTCGGTGGGCATGGGCCTGGCCCAGCGCGCGCGGCCGGATGGGCTGACGCTGTTCATCTCCTCGGCCTCCAACCACGTCTTTCACCCGCTGGTCGCGGGCCACATGGATTACGACGTGCGCGAGGCCTTCCACGGCGTGGCCATGCTGGTGGATGTGCCGAATGTGCTGGCGGTCCACCCCAGCGTGCCGGCGCGCACGGTGCCCGAACTCATCGCCTGGATCAGGGCGCAGCGGAATGGTGTCTCCTTCGGCTCCTCCGGCGTCGGCTCCTCGAACCATCTGGCGGGCGAGCTGTTCCGCATGCGCACCGGCCTCGACATGACGCATGTGCCCTATCGCGGTGGCGGCCCGGCCGTGGCCGACCTGATCGCCGGCACCATCCCGATGGCGGTGATGAACCTGCCCACGCTGATCCCGCCGGCCGATGGCGGGCGCATCCGCATGGTGGCGGTGGCCACGGCCGAACGTGTAGGGCTGCGCCCCGACCTGCCGACCATCCAGGAAGGCGGGGTGCCGGATTATTCCGTCCGCTCCTGGACCGGCGCCTTCGTGCCGCGCGGCACCCCGCGCGCCATCATCGACACGCTGAGCGTGGCGCTGCGCGAGATCATGGAACTGCCCAATATCCGCACCCGCCTGCGCGACCTGGGCAGCGAGTCGATCTACATGGACCCCGCCCGCACTGACGCCTTCGTGCGCGAGGAATGGGACCGCTGGGGCCCGGTGGTGCGCGCGGCCAATGTGCGCCTGGAGTAGGCGCGCGCCTGCGACAAATTCCCCGGGCGCGCCCCAGTGCCACGCATGCGTGCTGTCCGCAGCATGCAGGGTTGCGACATATTCGGCTCGGTGCCGCCCAGGTCGCTGCCGGGCGGGATCGCCTGGCGCGTGATGATGCGGGCTTGCGACAAATTCCGCAGCTGGCCGGGCCGGCGCTGGGCCGTGGGTCTTTCCGGGGCTGGCTGCGCGCATGCGCATGGCGGTGCGGCCCTCCGCGTTGGGGGTGACTGAATAGGATAATATTGTCCATTGTGCAAGGTATATTGTCTTGTCCACTGACACCGCCCTGCACCAGCGGCTGACCACCTTGCTGGCCGCCGACCAACCCCGCATGGCCGCCTTGCGCGCCGTCGCGGCGCTGGGCCTGCCGGATGGCTGGATCGGTGCCGGCTTCATCCGCAATGCGGTGTGGGACATGCTGCACGACATCAAGCCACGCCTGCATTTCGACGATGTGGACGTGGTCTGGTTCGACCCCGCGCGCAGCGAT